>NZ_CP189592.1:0-103623 GCF_050157025.1 Pseudarthrobacter sp. O4 | reverse complement strand
CCTAGGTTCTCTCGGGGTCCTGCGTGACTGCGGCAGGGAACATACCTCGTTTGTGCAGGTCAGGCGTCGTCGGGCGCCACTCTGGCGTGGGCCACAGGTGTGGTCCTAGTGTTCACACCCGTCGGAGTGTGGCCGGTTGAGCCGGGTCATCAGCTCGCGCTGGGGCAGTCCCGCCGGCCAGTCCCACAACGGCACCTCCGGCTGTTCAGGAATCTGCGCTTTTGAAGCTGAGTGTGTCTGCTCCGCTCTTCCACTGAAGGGTGTCCTGGCTGAAGGTCATTTCTACCGGACGTTTCAGGAATTCCAGGACCCACTGGTCTTGCCGGCCGAGCTCCTCCGGGCACCCTATAGCGCCGATGGCAAGGTCACCGGCGGTCATGGCGTTCCCGGCGATTTCCACTGGCCCGCTAATGGGCGCGCAGTTGGTCCTCACGCTCAGGTAAAGGTCCCCAGTTACGGAGTTCAGCTGGACCCTGAGGCTGCCCGACGCCACCCACGGCAGATTCCTTCCACCCGCTGTTCCGGAAGTGCTCGTATAGATGGCACACGGGGCCGATGGCAGGAACGCCGCACATGTTTCCTGGGGCGGGTGGAGCTGGTCGGGGAGGCAGCGGAAATCACAGGGATGGTCGGGGCGGGACTGAGGCTGGTCGAGGAAGGAGACGATACGGAAGGACCTTGTCCGTCCGAAGTCTGGGCTCCGCAAGATGTCATTAGTGTGCCGATCAAGACGAGAGGAACACCATAGTTCCAGGCCCCAGTGCGCTTCATTGTGCTCCCTTGAAGGTGGACGCTGCTGGGAGCCTATACGCACGCAGCGGCTTTGTCTTGAAGCTGGCCCAGAGGCCGTGTCACCAGAGGTGGATCCGCTGACTGTTGTAGCCACAGCCGCGCTCGGCTGACACGAGTGTGGCTTGGTCTTCGCGAACGCCCCATACCGGTCCCGGCCGCGCCTTCACCAGACAGACGAAGTCATGCGTTCGTCTCCACCCGTAGGACATTGCCAAGGGCTTGTGGGACTCCGGCAACGTCCCACGGCCTATCCACATCCCAGGTCACCTCGGGGTCCGACGGGACTCCGGCAAGGGAAGAGACCTCGATTGTGCAAGTTAGGCGTCGTCGAGCGCCACTCTGGCGGGGGCCACAAGAGTGTGGTCCTAGTGATTGCACCCGTCGGGGTGTGGCCGGTTAAACCGGGTCATGAGCTCGCGGTTGGCTGCCCGTGCCGCGTCGAGCTCGTCGTCGCGTTCTGAGAGTTGCCGGTGTTGTTCTGCGGTGTGTTGTTCCAGCTCGGTGACGCGGCGGTGCAGACGGTCGACATCGTCGGGGGCTCCGAGGCCGGACTCTCGCCACACCTGTTCGCCGAGATGCTCGGACAGGCGCTGGCGGAGTTGGGCGTTTTCGCGGGTCAGGCGCGTGATGCGGTCATGAGCGTTGGCCAGGTCGGCTACGAGGGATGGCCTGCTGACGCAAGGGCCTCTGGTGCTGGCGGTGGTTGGTTCGGCGGCCTTGAGGAGTACCGCGGCGTGAAGATCGCGGTGGCGATAGAGGAAGCTGCGGTCCACCCCGGCGCGGCGGGCGATCGCGGAGATGCTTATTTCGGTGCCCAGATGGACAGCTTGCTCAAGCGCGGCGAGAACACGTTGCCGGCATCGTGTGCTGTGGGCTTGCCGGGCCGCGGCGATGCCGTTGGTGTTATTGTTCACGGTCTCTCCAGTCCCGCGCTGGTATCGGGCTTGCCCCTGATGGCAGGCATACCCAGACTGGTGACCTGGCGGGTACGCCGAACGGCCGAAATGGCGGCGGCGATGTCGGCTTGTTCGGCGGGGGCGAGCTGTTCAAGATGTTCCCCGACCCGGTGCACGAGTTCTTTCACCCGGCGGATTTCTTCCTCTGAGGGTAAAGCTTCTGTTCTGGCCCAGTTTTCGAGATCGGTGGTGGCCAGCACGCGTTCGCGGTCACGGAGCAGGTCATGCAGGTATGCCTTCAACTCGGGCAGGTGCGAGGGATCGGTGTGGAAGTGATCGCAGCCGACGCAGCGAAACCGGAATGGACAGGACCCACCCCTGCCTGGACGTTGGAGGGTTCGTGACAGTTGCCGTAGGGCACCGATACCTGGCCGAGCGTGTGGCGCGCGTGCTCGTCTTCGAGTAAAGCCTGGGCGTCTCGCCAGAGGTGGTTGCCGTGCCGGTCAAACCGGTGGTCGGCCAGCCGGTCGACCGCGGCACGGCGGCGTTTCTCGCCGACCTGGTAATAGGTCTGAGTCGAGCTCAACAGCTCGTGGCCCATCAGCTCGGCGAGTACATCGAGCGCGACGCCGGCGTCGGCGTGCCGTTGCGCGTAGGTGTGCCGATAGGAGTAGGGCGTGATCGTGGTCAGGTCGTAGCTGCTGCCGTCGGAGCGCCGGAGAGGAGAGGGCAGCGAAGCGATCCAGCCGCGGTGGGCCCGGCCGATGCGATGCCGGGCCATCGGACGCCGGCCGTCCGGGTCTTCGTCAGAGGGCAGCAGAACCAAGGACGCCGGGTTGCTGTCGGGGAACCGCTCCCGGATTGCTTTCTGTTGGGTGGTGATTAGCTCGGCGGTCGCCTGGGTGATCGGAAGCCGTCGGCCCGGCCTGTTGTTCTTGAGGTCGTCGTAGACCAGGACATAGTTCTCGTCGTGGTCGCGGTCTATGCAGTCCCAAGGCAGGTTCAGGATCTCGCCGGGACGGCGGCCTGTGTCGATGAGCAACTCGATCGCAACAGCCAACCCTTTGGGCATGCGCGTGCGCAGCAGCGGCAGGGCATCGCAGAGCTGGGCGAGGATCTCGGGAGGCAGCGACCGGTTTGGAGTTTGCCGGTCGGGGCGCCGGGGAATGTCCTCGCGCCGGAACGCGAAGTCGTCAGGCAGCCCGCTGAGCGGGTCACCGGCACGGGTCAGGCCGAGCAGCCGCATCTGACGCAGCGCATGATGAGCCTTTCGACAGCTCAGGGATCGGGACAACGCGGTGATCTTCTCGCAATGCTCCAGGTAGGTGAGTCGCTGCAGAAACAACTCAATGTCAGGGCGGCCGAGGTCACGGATGATCAGGCCGCGGTCGCTTCGATGGGCGCGCAAGCTCTCTGAGAGCCCCGCCAATGCCGCCACGTGGGCTCTCAGCACCGTGGTGGCGCCCTCGCCCCGACGATGTATCAGGTCGTGTATCGCCCACCGTTTCGCACCCTCGCGTAACCACGGTTGGCTTATCGCCGTGAAGTCCAACCGTCCGCTGTGGCCAAACAAGGACATCGCCCAAATGTCCTTGGCCTGTTCTGCCTCCAACGGGTCCTCGTGCGTCGGCGTGACCAGAGCACGGGCTGGCACGGCGGTCACCTCGTCACGTTCCCGGTGACGTGGCGGCCCGGGGCTACCCGCTCCACCGCCGCGCGCAACCGCTCCGGTGCCGGATGGACATACACCTGGCTCGAGCTGATCGAGGCATGGCCGAGGAGCTCTTGGACCTCGTCGATGCTCCCGCCGGCGTCCAGGACGTTGCTGGCAAACCCATGACGCAGCGCATGCGGGTGCACGGCCGGATCCAGACCCGCCCGGCGGGAGGCCGCGGCCAGCAATTCGTTTACCGCAGCGGGAGTCATCGGCGCGCCGATGGGCGCCCGGAACAGGTTCACGAACAAGAAATCGCTCTCACCTGCCGCGGTATTCATGGCTCTCTCGGTGAAGTACTGGTCGTGGGCATACACGACCAGCGAATCCACCGGGACGATCCTGGAGTGCCGCGATTTTGCCCACGCGCCGTTAGTGTTCTGCCTCCGCACCACGTGCAGGTGAGATCCGGGGAAGCGACAGCCCAAGGACGATGAGTCGACCAGGAAATGGACGTCCTCACGCCGCAGTCCAACCAGCTCGCCGCGACGCAATCCAGCCCGCGCGAGCAGCATCACCAGCAGCCGGTCACGCGCCGAGAGGCATGCCCTCAGCAGCGCGAGGACATCTTCATCGCGGGCCCGGTCAGGCCGTTGCCTGATAGCAGGAACCCTGTGCCGGGCCTTCATCCGCAGCCTCCAGACGCCGTCCTCGCCGCGCGCCTCAGCCGGCAGATCCTGGCTATTGGCAAGCTCATAAAGATGACCCAGCACTCCTCTCGGAGCGTCGCCGTGATCCACCGCGAAGGCCAGGAAGCCCCGCACCCCTGCGAGCACGCAGTTGATCCGCCGCGGTCCTCGGACCGCAGTCTCGACCGCGCCGCCGGTTGTTGTCCCCGGCTGCGACGGGGAGTGGCGGAGCCACAACACGAACGCCGGCATCTTCCCCGCAGCGGCCCGCCAGTCTTGCCCGGTGGCCGCGCACCACGATAGATAAAGTGCGACCGCGCCCGCATAGGTCTTAGTCGTCGACTCGGCAGCATCACGCCCGAACCGTAAATACCGCAGATATGCATCCGCCACAGAAATGACCAGCAGGTCCTCGCCGATCACTGTCCAGTAGCGCATTCCAGAAGGCATCTGGACCGGAAAAGTTCGCATAGTCATCTCCTACGCCAATCATGAACGCCATCACGACGAACACCTGACCGACACACGGAGAGAACCCGTCGTCCACCAAGCAAGCGATCCAACTTGTGCCACAGTCCACCACAGGTGGTCGGACCCCTATAGAACCTAGGAAGTGGAACGGCCGCGGCTCGGGTCTTTTGGCCGACGTGAGTGCCGCCCAGTAGCCTGCTGAGGTGATTGAGTACGAGCAGGAACTGACAGGTGGTAATGCTTCGGAAAGTGTTGTTCGCATTGGCAACACTGTCAGGAAACCCTGGTTAGAAAATTCGGCTGTCGTGCAGAACTACCTTGCTGAGCTCCGCACGGCCGGGGTGGACGTTCCTGAACCCCTAGGGCGGGACGAAGATGGCCGGCATGTCATTGAATACGTAGAAGGCGTATCCGCGCTGGATCAGTTACCGCTCGGACACGCTGAATTGCTACGGGTAGGCCAAATGATCCGGCAGATCCATGACGCGAGTGAAACAGTCGCGATTCCCAACGTGGACGGTTGGAATCCGCTGTTACCTGCTGAGAATCCGGACTTGATGTGCCACAACGACCTGGCCCCGTGGAACCTCATCATGGGGGAGCGCTGGGTATTCATCGATTGGGACGCGGCCGGCCCGAGCACGCGGCTTTGGGACCTAGCCTATGCGGCACAGTCATTCGGCGTGCTGTTTGACGGGCAGCCTGTGGACGAAGCCGCGCTGAGATTGCGCGCAGTTGTTGACGGGTACGGAGCTGGTGCCACGCTACGCAAGGCTTTGCCAGCCGCTATGGCCAAACGAACAGCGGCAATGTACGAGCTTCTGGAGTCCTCACACGAGACCGGGTTCCAACCTTGGGCCGACATGTACGTCAATGGCCACGGCGAGCACTGGCGTGCTGCCGCTGAATACGTCCTTCGCAACCAAGCCGTCTGGCAACAAGCGTTGTAGGAGCGGTTTTCCTCGGAGGGTGTTCCGCGCCGATGAGCGCCGCGGACACTTGCAAAGAATTCAAGGCTCTGGCTGCATCTTTTTCTGGGGGTCCAGCGGGCATGTCCCAAGAATCGCGTAACAAGGTAACTGGGCAATATGCCGATCTCGCCTCCAAGTCCCCAGAAGCCTTGAAGAGCGATACGAAAATCGTCGCCGACTACCTTAAAGTGTTGGTGGCCGACGGCAACGTCAGTGAGGCGAACCGGCTCCAAGACGAATACAGGCTGGCCGAACGGCGCATTGGGGCTGCCTGCAACGCCGTGAGCTAGACGGCTCCTTGGCGGTACTGCCAACCTCCGGCGACCCGCACGATTCAATCGCTCAGGGCAGACTAAATTGCCCGAGTAGGGGCCTAGAAGGCGTCTCGCACCCCTGTATAAGTTCCCTTGGGCGACGTATCGCTGCCTTCCAGAACCGCCAGGGCTGAAGACAAGCGATTCTCGAGTGATCCAGTGAGGACGTGGATTGGTTTGGAGCAGAGCGACAATAGTTCAAATAGATGCTTGCCAGCCTCCTCCTGGAATCGGTCGCTTATGGGTGCGCCGTCACGGGGTAGGGGGAATTCGATTGGTATGAAGAAGATCTGGTCATATGCCTTCTCTGTGTAGGCAAGGGCTTCTTCGGTGAAATCATCGATCAGGCTGAGCTGGATGTTTGCGGTGGCGGAGGGGTTGGGATCCTCATCTTGATCGGGAAAAATGCCGAGGCTGAGGCGTGTGGAGGCGTAAACCCACTCGTGAAGGACGGAGCCGTCCGAGATGATGTCAATTGCTGAGTGTTCCTGAACGATTCTCTCGGTGTAGCGTCTCTGGCTTAGCCGCAGCACCTCCTGATTTGTGCAGTCTTGGAGGGATTTGGTTATCCCTGGAAGGGGATTGTGCATTGGAGTAGGCACCGGAGCGACCAAGGGTGTGCGGGCCTCGAGTGCTTTTGTCAGCGTGGTTTTTCCGACGCCGTGGGCGCCGACTATAGCAAGTTTCATAGGGTTCCTTTGTTGGTTGTCAGGAGGCGCTCCGCCGGGACCAGCCAGGCGAAGAAGAGAGAAGTGTCATGCGTGGGTCGGAGCTATTCACAATGACCCTGTTCCCTGTCAGTTCCATGAAGGGAATGTCCGAAACATCATCCCCATATCCATAGGAGTTCCTGAGGTCGAGCCGATGACGGGCAGCATGGGCGGCAACTGCTGTGGCCTTGCCTTCACCGATCATGGGTTCTGAAATCTCGCCGGTGTACCGGCCCTGGTGCACAATTGCGGAGGTAGTTAGGACATCATCAGCGCCGATGTAAGTGGCAAGGGATGACAGTGCAGGGGCAAAGGAGCCGCTGACCAGAACGACCCGATGCTGCTGTGTGCGGTGGTTATGCAGGTCCCGGGACATTGCATGGAAGATCACATTCTCTCCATGTTCTCTGAGTGCACCTTGGAACCATTTGCGGCCCAGTTCATGGACTTCTGCCACATCCCGCCCCGCCCACCAGCGGAAGTACTCACGGTTCGTAGTCTCGCGCGGGGCTCCGGCAGCCCTGAGCTGCCGGAGCCGTCCAAGAAAAACCTGCCCGTCCGGGAGCCGGCCCGTTGAGTCTGCATCGAAAAGCAGAAGCTCGAACATTGTTGTCAGCGGGGTCAGTGTGCCATCAACATCAAAATACGCACCGGCCATGCCTCCGGTCAGAACGCTCCCTCCAGGACGCGACGGCCGTTGACGTGCTGGGCCAGCTCGGCAAACGAGCCCGCCTGAGCGATCTCCCAGTCGTGTACAACCAATCCGTATTTCTCACTGATCATCACAGCTATCTCAACCAGTGAGAGCGAATCGACTTCCATTTGGTCAAAGTTGGTCTGAACCGTTGCCTCGCCAATGATTTCAGGCGCAGCAGCGTGGACCATCTCAAGAAGGTCTTCGGCGGTTACATGGGCTGCGGGTTTGGACATGGTGTGGTCCTTTCATTGAGTTCCTGCTGTGGGTCAGTGACTGTGATGGCGGGCCAGGTCAGTGTTCCGGCGCCCCAGGTGGTGCCTCCGCCGAACGCAGTGAGCAGCAACTTCTCGCCAACTGCGAATTGGGGCGCATGGTCGGCCAGCGCCAAGGGGATCGAGGCGGCGGAGGTGTTGCCGACTCGGTCCAGATGTATGACTGCCTTCTCGGGGTCGATTCCCAGTACCCCGGCCACCCGGTTGAGGATCCGCTGGTTTGCTTGGTGAGCGACGAGCCAATCGACGTCACCGGGCCTCCAGCCGCTTTCCTCAAGGGCGGCACGGGAAGAATCGGCCATAGAGGTGACAGCCTGAACGAATACTTCCTTGCCTTGCATTGAAAAGTAGCGGTCTGCGTCGGAGGTGTCAGGAGTAACCGGCATCCGCGATCCGCCGGCCGCGACCTTGATGAGATCCTGACAGCTCCCGTCGGAGTGCAGATCGAACGCTGAAAGCTGACCTGGCTGGCCCTCTTCACCGGCACCGACAACAACTGCTCCGGCACCGTCCCCGAAGATGATGGCGGTGTTCCGGTCCTGCGGATTGATGATGGCGCTGAAGGTGTCCGCACCGATTACCAGTACTTTTCGGTGTTGACCGGAAAGTACTGCCGCGTTCGCTTGTGCCAGTGCGTAGACGAAGCCTGAGCAGACAGCGGCGAGGTCAAATGCAGCCACCGGACCCAGTCCTAGCCGGGATGCGACCGCAGGGGCGGTAGCCGGACAAGGGTGGTCAGGTGTCGTAGTGGCCAGAATAACCAGGTCAACGTCCGGGTTCCCGGCCGAAGCCAAAGCCCGACGGGCTGCTTCGGTGGCCATGTCACTGGTTGCTTCTCCGGGTCCTGCGAACCGCCGCGAGTGAATGCCGGTTCGCGTGCGGATCCATGCATCCGAGGTATCCAACCGCCCCTCAAGATCCAGGTTGGTCACCTCCTCCGAGGGAACATAGCCCCCCAGCCCTTGAAGGACGACGGCTTCGGGCCGGAATCTAACGGGTTGTGGCAAGTTCACGTTCCTGTTCGTTGCGTACATCCAAGGCGTCATATTCCGTCTGTGCCTTGGCTACGGCTTCCTCAATGCTCATGACCCGGGGCAGGTTGTAGTGTGCCGTGATTCCTTCAAGCCGCTCCGGAATCGTGCCACCGATGGTGACGTTCGGTATGCCCAGCTTGGTGATTTCATCCTGAATCATCTGGTCAGCCAGTGATCGGAACTTTTCGTTCACCGGGCGGTGGCCGTCAGCGACAAGGGGGAATTCGATGGGAAGGTGCACAAAGGCGTCGTAGTTGGCCAGAGCGTGTTGCTTGGCTGGCACGCCGAGTGCGCTGATGACCTCTTCGAAGAAGACGAGCTCTCCGGTCTTCTCGACGCTGTCCAGTTCCACTGAGTCGTTGGGGTTGATGCCGACCAGGACGCGGACCGTTCCGTAGATCCACTCGTGCAGGGACGATCCGTCGGAAATGAATGTGTCAGCCAGGTGGGACTCATTGACGGCGCGCTCGGTGTTCCGCCTGGTGATCAGCATTAGGATTTCCGCGGCAGTGCACTCCTCCAGGGTCTTGCCCGGGACAGAGATGGGCAGCAGTTCACGCATTGTTTTGGCGGCGCTGCGCGGCATGCCCGTCAAATGGGCCAGCGCCATCGTGGTGAACGTCTTGCCGGAGGAGTAGGTGCCGGAAATTGCAAGTTTCATTTTTTCTCTTTCATTGTTTTGATGCGAGGAGGGTAGGTTTTTGGGTCTAGAGCGGGAGTTCGTGCGCCACGTCGCAGGTGATTTCGAGGTGCTCGCCTATCCGCCCGACGATGTCTGCACAGCGCCAGTTTCTGCCGTTAAGCGGCAAGATCCTGGAGCGGCGAAGTTTTACGTCGAGAGGAAGTGCGGTCCGGATGCTGGATGGAGGAGCCGAGGCTTTGATGATGGTTCGTCGCATCCATAACGTGTTGCTGTCGGCACGGGAAATCCCGTCGAGCTCGTAGAGGAGGACCTGACCGAGTTGCAGTGTTGCGACGAAGCCCTCCATCAGGGACAGGCCAGGCTGATAGGCGCCTTCCAGCCCGATGGATGCGGGCATGTCCGGACTCGGTTCCGTCACCGCTACTGTGGCTCTGCTGGTTAGTGCAGAGCTGTCCAGCGTTATGTCCCGGATGTCTGTTTGCCGGGATTTGTAGATGTCTCCGTAGACCCGTAGGGCAGCGTCTCCGACGAGAGCATCGGGGTTCTCCGTTCGGAGGTTTGCCTTTGATGCCACGCATAAAGGGTGGTGCAGTTCCATGACCGCATTCATGGAGGCCATTTCCATGTGGACCCTCATGACCCCATCATTGGACTGTCCGGTGGTGGTGGCGGTCACGGGAAAGTCATCGAGGGTGTCTTCAATAGGAGTTGTTCCGGCGGTCAGGGTAATTTCCCGGACGTAAACTGCGGGAAGGATCGACGGTGCGTATCGGCTTGCCAGCAATGCTTCGGCTGCCTCCAGGGCCAGCACGATTGCATCAGTGGTGCCCAGGTGTGGCTGTTGGGACGTTGAGCCCTTTACGGACCAGTGGTCCCCGACCCGCACCGACCCGCGCGCCTCCATCACTGTGGTCCCGTCAGGGGCATGCCGGATGGCGAGTTCGCGCAGGGCCGGCGTGGTCTTGCGGTAACCGCTGCCGAAGAAGCGGGTGGATGAGGGTCCGAGGTAGTCATCCACGTTGGCCAGGACGAGCGGGTCAGGGAGGGTCAGGCTCATGGGACTGCGCTTTCTGTCGGTTTCAGTCAGACGGATTCTGCGGGGACGAGCTCGGCTTCGGCCGGGACCGCTTTTCTGGCGGGGAGGAAGGCCAGGATCACGGCTGCGGCTCCCAGGATGATGATGGCGTTGACGAGGAGCCCGAAGTGGACTCCGCCAAGGATCGCCTCGGCGGTGGCAGTATTGCTGTAGTTGGCTGTGGTGAAAGCCAGTGCGATTGCGCTGACAATGGGCGTACCGATCGTGAACGCTACCTGCTGGGTCTGACCGGCGAGCCCGGTTGCCAGGCCCTGTTCTGAGTCGGGGAGTCCGGAGGTGACGGCTACGGTGTATGCGACGATGACCAGGACATGGCCGAATCCGCCGATTGCCGTGGCAATGAGGATGTGGGTGAATCCGATGCCGGCGTTCATGCCTAGCAGCAGGAAGCTAAGGGTGGAGACGCCCTGAAGGGTCAGCCCCAGCACCAGGGTGGTTTTGGCGCCGACCTTGTTGATGATGTTGGCTGCGAGCAGGCCGCCGGTGAAGGCTCCTGCGCCCAGGACGCCGAATGCAAGTCCTGTGGCAAGGGCCGAGGACTCCAGTACCCGCTGCAGGTAGATGGTCAGGAGGAATACCTTGCCGCTCTCCATGGCGAAGGTCACCAGGCCGCCAAGGTTGCCCAGCGAGACTGAGGGACGCTTCAGGATAGTGACGGCGGCCAGTGGGTGTGAGGAGCGGGCTTCGATGTTCCAGAAGGCTACGAAGGCCACCACTGCAAGGCCCAGCAGTCCCAGGGTAGTAGGTGAGGACCAGCCTTCACGCTCCACTGCTGTGACGCCCAGGACCAGGGCAAGGAGGCCGAGGGTCAGTGTGATTGCTCCGGGGACATCGAGTTTCTGCTGGATTCGAGCGGAAAGGTCCTTGATGACGAACGGGGCTAGGGCGATGATGATGATGCCGACCGGGACGTTGATGAAGAAGGTGAAGCGCCAGCCGAACAGATCGGTCAGGACACCTCCCAGGACTGCCCCGACGGCGAAACCAAGGGAGAGCAGTGCTCCGTTCAGGCCCAGTGCTTTGTTCCTCAAAGGACCTTCCTCGAAGGATGTGGTCAGCAGGGACAGGGCTGCCGGCATCGTGATGGCTGTTGCCAGGCCCTGGCCGACGCGGGCGGCGAAGAGGACGGACGGGTCAGTGGCAAGGCCTCCGACAGCGGAGGCGATGGTCAGAATGACCATACCGATGAGGAACATCTTCTTTCGGCCGTAGTAGTCGCCGATCCTGCCCATCAGCAGCACAAGGCCTGCGGCGGAGAGGGCGAAGAGGGTGATGATCCATTGCAAATCGCCGTCTGCGATTCCCAGGTCCCGGCCCATTGCCGGTAGTGCGACCGTGACGATTGAGAAGTCGAGAGCGAACATGAACTGTGCGCCGAGAAGCAGGGTGAGGACCAGCCGCTGGCGACCTGTCAGTGAGTGCGTTGGTGGGGATGTTGTCGTTGACATGTTTACAGCCTGCTGCCTTGGCAACGCCCCATCCAGAGTCCGCTTATGGTGGTAGTGGCAGCACCTGCCTTAGCCGACTGGCTCCCAGTACTTGTCTTCCCCGGTGCCTGTGATGACGCGGCCGAAGACAACGTCCCCGAAATGCATTCCCGCACCGATCATGCCGGTATCAGACAGCAGGTCGATGGTCTGCTTTCTGGATTGGAGGGAGGCTGCAGGGTCGGCTTCAAAGCAGGAGTTCAGCCGGGGATGAGAAACCTGAACCGGGCTGTGCATGACGTCGCCGAAGCAGAGCAGGCTTTCGCCCTGGGATTCGATCAGGTAGGACATATGTCCCAAGGTGTGGCCGGGTGTCGCCACAGCTGTGATCCCGGGAAGGATCTCGGCTCCGCTGCGCGCCGGCATCCAACCCGGTGTACTTCCCAGGCCGTTGGTCTGCAGCTCCTTCTCAGATGCCATGAGGGTCGTGTTGCGAAGCAGGTGTCCGGGAGCTCCGTCAGCCTTGAGCCACCCTGTGTGGTCATCGTGCAGATGGGTGAAGAGCGCGGCGTCAAGGCTGGTCGGAAGACTGTTGAAGCGGGCCATGGCCCCGCCGTTCATCTCCCCCAAAGACGGGTGGGATCGGGCAGCCGGAAGATGCCTGGGGCCGAAACCTGCGTCGATGAGTACAGCCACATCCGGCCCGGTGACAAGCAAGGACCCGATGGATCCCGTCAGGTAACCGTCTTCAGTGATCAGTTCCGGCCTGCCGAAGTAGTTCTCGTCGTGGTCCCCCGAAAGGGAGAACCACACTTCAGGATGCAGCTGGACGAATCCGTCGGGCAGGTAAGTGATTGTGAGATTTCCGACGCTGATACTGCGTTGGCGCGCAGCGGCACTCCAGCGGTCGGCGTTCATCCGGGCGGGGCTGGTCTGGGCTTTCAGAAAATCTCCTTTGATACGGTGCCCTTCAGCTGGCACGGGCAAGAGCTTCGGCGGTGCCGGAGCCGGGTTTGGGAAGGTAGAGGAAGACACGCAGATCATCGCTGCCCAGTGGGTTCAGAACAACTGATTCAAGGGTTAGCCGGCCCATCTGATTGTGGTCAAAGACGATGTCCACGTGCGGCTCGACACCGACCACGTAGCTGTCCCAGTAGTCCTTGAATTCTGCGGAGACGGATGCGATCTTGTCGGCCAACATTGTGAAAGTCGCATCGCCTGCGTACATGGCTGCCTGCCGGTGGAACTGCGCGGCCATCATCCGTCCGGCCAGTTCCCGATGGGGATAGTGCGCCGCGACATCTGGTTTCGTGAAAAACTCCTCCAGACAGTTGGAACCCACGCTTATGCCAAACACATATTCCGAAATGGGGTTGGTAGCTACGACGTTCCAGTACCGGTCAACGGCGTAGGCGGGAGACTGGGTGAAGCCGGCGAGGATGCGGTCCATGATGGCCCTGATCTCGGCAGCCGCGGACCTACGAACCGGCTGCTGCTTTCCAGCGAGCTCGTAAAGGTGCTCAAGATCTCCGCCTTCGAGCCTGAGTGCCTGCCCAATGGCATCAACAACAACAGAGGACACGCCGATGTCCCGTCCCTGCTCCAGCCATGTGTACCAGGTGACACCGACGTTCGCCAGAACCGCGACCTCCTCCCTGCGCAGCCCGGGAGTACGCCGCCTACTGCTGTTGGGCAGGCCCACATCCTGGGGGCGCAACTGCTCTCTCTTGGCGCGCAAGAATCTAGCCAGGCTCTGTCGCCGTGCCTCGGATTCATCCACGTCCCTTGGGACGGCGAATGTGGGCATGTCAGTAGTTGCGGGGCGTAAAGTCGCGGATGCCATGAGTGCCTGCTCTTTCTTGATTTCAGTCTGGAAGTCAGGAAGCTGCTGCGGTTCCTGCGAGATGTGCGTTGCAGGGAATCAGCTGCCGCAAAACGATCATGAAATCGTCGAGTGCAGTTCGGTGAAAAAGATGTCCCCCATCCACTTCATGGTAGCGAGGAGACGGACTGCAATATTCCTCCCAAAGTCGCATGCGACGGATGTTTACCAGCCGGTCCCTCGTTCCCCCGATGAGATCAAGCTGTACCGGGAGCCCCTCACGTGGAGGAGAGTAAGCGCAGGCACGCCGGACCCCGGCCGCCGTCCGCTCGGTTATGTACGCTGGCAGGAGCGCCGGGGGCGGCTCCGTCTCGTCCAGTATCCGCAGTGCCTCGCGGCTGTCCGGAACGGACCTCGGGGCGGGGGAGCCGCCAAGAATAACCGCCGACGGCAATTTGAGGCCGTGCTTAATAAGTGACCGGCATACCTCAAAAGCAACATGGCCCCCCATGCTGTGACCGTAAAACGCCGATGTCGAAAGGTCGGCGTCTTGGAGATACGCGAAAGCCTTTGCTGCCATGTGCTCGATGGTTTCAGGTTCTCCAGTGCGACATTCGAGCGGAACTCCGATGACGGTGACAGAGGGATGAAGGTGGGAAGTCCAGGAGCGGAACTGCCACTCCGTACCTCCGGCATGATGAAAACAGTAGAGAGTTGTTCCTGCCATGTACCGAGTATGTGTCCTGGGCGCAGCAGCATCCAGAGGCTGCTTATCCTGTTACAAACTGTGCCCGGCTGAGGGCGGAATTCCAGGAATGACTTCCAGTGTCAGGGGGTTGGGCAGGTCATGAGAGCAATTGGAGTTATGACATATGGCGGCCCGAAGCAACTTGAGCTGCTCGAAGTAAACGAACCGGCACCCGGTTACGCAGAAGTCCGCGTCCGGGTCCATGCTGCGGCCGTGAGCCCCACTGACGTGATGCTTCGCAATGGGCAGCACGCTGCGACCATCGACGCCCATGGCCTTCGCCCGCCATACATTCCTGGCATGGACCTCGCGGGCGTAGTGGATGCTTTGGGGCCGGGCAATGACGGAAGGCTTAAGGAGGGTGACCCGGTAGTTGGTCTGGTGCTTCCTTTCCCTGCGGGCGCGTACGCAGACAAGATCGTCTTGCCCTCAGATTCTGTCGTGGCCGCGCCAAGGGGCTTTGATTTTGTGTCCGCGTCAACCCTTCTGATGAACGCAGCGACGGCGAGGATCGCTTTGAACGAGATGAAGCTGTCCCCAGGGCAGAAGCTGGCGATCACGGGGGCCTCGGGCGCCTTGGGTGGTTACGCAATACAGCTCGCAAAGGCCGAAGGTCTGACGGTTATCGCTGACGCGTCCCCCGATGATGAGGACTCCCTCCAGTCCATGGGTGCAGATCATTTGGTTCGCCGGCGCGGAGACTTTGTGCGTGAAGTGCGCTTACTTGTCCCGGAAGGAGTCGACGGAGTCATCGACGCGGCTGTCCTGAATGGTGAGACACTGGGCGCTATCCGTGATCACGGACACCTTTCCGTTTTTAGAGCATGGGACGGGGCAGGGCAGCGCGGCATCAATGTGCACAAGATCAATGTCGGATCAGTACTAAGAGAGACCGCCATCCTGAAAGAACTGGTCTGCCAAGCGGAGGAAGGTGTTCTGACGCTGCGTGTGGCCGATGTCTTTGCCCCGGAGGATGCCTGGGCCGCTCATGAACAGCTGGAGGCAGGTCGGGTAAGAGGCCGCCTCGTACTGGACTTCGGTTCCTAGCCGCCCTCTCGGAAAAGGTTTCACCCCTCCGTTACAGTCCTCGGGTCATCATGGCCAGATCGATGCTGGAATGTCCCAGTTCCAAGCGGTCAGGAACCGGGCCGCCGGCGTCCTAGCAGCAGCCGAACTCCGTGGCTGAGGAGGCCGACAATTCCGGCCAGGGCCAGCATCGCGGTGAACGCGATGATCTGGCCGAGGAACATGACCGCGGCCACCCCGAGGGTGCCGAGGTAGGTCAGGGTTAAGGTGAGCGTGGATGACTCGACCATCAGTTCTGGCCTGCCGACCCTTCGGGCCCTTCCGCCAGCGTTCCTGATGTCCGAACGCTCAGGGACGGAAGTCCCTCGCGCCAGGTTCATCTTCAATTAGCAGGCATACGCCGTGTGAATTCATGAGCCCCAAAGCCACTACCTCACCGCCCAGTCTAAGGTGAGAGCTCGGTAGAAATGGCCCGTGCCCCTGTGCCACAGTCCACCACAGGCGACCGGACCCCCATAGAACCTTGGAAATGGGACGCACCCTGTGGTGTTCGTTACCAGACCAGGATGTCCAGAAGGCGGAGATCCGTAAGTCCGTCCAGTAGCCGCACCTCGTGCTGCTTATTGATGTCATCCGACTCATATGAGCGAAGTCGACGCCGCAGTTCGTCCAACGCGCCGGAGGCCCGTGCCTCGAGTAGGTCATTGCGTACAGCGATCCACGTGCGTCGCCGCCATCCAAGCTGCGGGTAGTCCCTTCGGAGCATCTTTGCTGCGGGTGCATAAGAGCGCGCTATATGGCTGTCGAGGATGGGGAAAAGGCTTGGCAGCTTTAGGTGTAAGACCTTTGAGATCTTCGCGAAGCTCACGCCTTTTGGAGCGTTTTCAGCGAAGTGCCAGTAGAGATCCGTCATGGAGGCGAACAATTGCCCATCGACGGGAACGGCATCCGGGTCGGCGTTGGCGAGGTCGGCGGCGGGATTAATCCACGACGCCGTTGCAGCAGTCTCTACGAAGAAGGCCACTTCTTTGTTCGAGATCCGAGAGCTGATCTTACGGGTTCGAATCACTTCCAGGGCGGTGAGTTCTCCTGGCTCTCCAGCGCCCAAAAAGTCGAATGCGGCGGGCGTCTTCCGTGGGTATCCTTCCAGAACCCCCATAGCGTCTTCCAAGTTGCGGACATGGCCGGCCACATTAAGCGTCTGCGCTGTTCCTTGCTTCATGTCGTGATTGTTCCATCGATGCGGTTGGCGAACGGGCGCCGCCCCTGGTGGTTCTCCTTGAAGGCTTCGATAAGCGCACCTTCCACTTCAACGGGGTCGCCGGTGACTAACCAACAGACCTTGAGATCTTGGGCGTCCTCCAGCTGCCATATCGTACGACCGCCACTGTGGCCGCTGTTCCCGCCGTTGCCGAAGCGACGGTACTTGTTCAGTCGTTCATATATTCCGAGCTGGCACTGTGCCTTGCCAAAGTAGAGGATCGCAGTGTCTGGCACCCAGGCTGCCTGAAGGAAGTCCAACGTGTAGTGGCCTCCTTTTCTGCCGGTCCCCGGTACTAAGAAACATGGTTCCTGCGTGCTTTCGCGCACTACCGCGTAAACGCCGTGCTCGGTGGAGACTTCTTCAGGGGATATCGCGTCGAATCGAATGAATCCTTCAAATTCTTGGTCCTTCAGCCATTGGATCGTCATGTGACTACCGCCCGCGGCTTTCTTCAAACGGGTCCGGGGTTGCGAGAATTGTTTCGAGATCCGCGGCTGTTTGCTCATCAAAGGGCACGTCCTGTCCCTCTCCGCGAATAGCCCTTGCTTCCATCGCGTCCTGGAAGCGCTCCCGGGCAAACAAGAACTCCACCCACGCTTCAACTGTCATACCCCTCTCGCCTGTTCCTCACGGGAGACGGGATCGTAATCACGGAGGATGACCGCCCTGGTCGTCTTAAGAGCCTTGGCTGTTTCGTTAGCCAGTTCGATCTCATCCCGGGTCCATCCAGGCACAGCCTTTTTCGCGCGTCGCTTCGCTGTCCTGACCGCGTTCCGTTCCCGCTTCAGCTGCTCCGCCAGCTGCTCCGCAATGGCTTTGTGTGTGCGCACAAGCTGGGCCGCCTCTTTAGCTTCAGCGACGGCGTCCGCAGACCTCTGTTCGCCTGCCTCTGGGACTGTGATTTTTGTCTTCCAGAACTCCGCGTATTTCACTCGGTAGCGGGCCTGCTTGAGCTGTTCCCGTAGGTGCGCTAATTCCTCTTGTACTTGTTTGAGATGCTCTGCTGTTGAAAGCGGCTCGGCGGGTACTTCGGCAGGTGGTTCGGTAGGCGGTGCCGAGAATATCGTTTCCTTGGGCGGCCCGGGTGTGATTCCTAGAGTTGTCAGCAACCAGTCGAGGTCCAGGGTCCACTCATGGGTGTTTCGCTCCAGCCACTGATCCCTTGCGGCCAGGAGGTGGTCATTCAGTTCTTCCAGGGACCAACCGTTGACCTTCATCAGCTGGTCACTGGCGTCGTCGGCGTAACCCATCATCTGGGTCCTGCCGTAGTGTTTCGCGCCGTGACATCGCGGGCATAGGGCAATGAGCCCTACGAGATTTTGAACATGGAGTTCGCCGTCCTCGATCCACTCCCAACGCTCGTGGCAATCCACGTGGCCCTTTGCGCCGACACCGCCACAAACACCGCACGCGCTGTCTGAGGCCTCCTTGGCGAACTTCTTGCACTTTTCCCACTCGACGCGTGTCAGTCGGTTGCGGAGGTTTTCCCCGAAGAGGGGTTTCGGGATCAACTCCACGGAAAGCAAGGGCAAATCGTTGCGGCTCATGGGATTAATTCGATTCTTCAACGGTACGTTCAGAGCAGGGTCTGGCGGTGGCTGGCCCAGTGTTCGAGCCTTCTGGGAATGTTCAGGAGAGCTGACCAAAGCCATCTTGCAGTCCCTTTGATGACGCTGACGGCTAGGAATGCCAGGACAGTGCCGACCACGGACATGCCAATGGGCTCTCGCGTCCATGCCGACACCCAGCTAACGATTTCCGTTTCCATGTCCGGACCATAACTGTGGGGTCAGACAATTTGTGCGGATCTGTCCTGTGGCAGCTCGGACTGACGCTGTCACAGGAAGGAACCGTCAGGATTATCCGGTCTCCTTTTGCCTCCTGTACGGATCCAGACTTTAGTCACTGCTTCCCATGCCTCGCTGGTGCGCCGCCCGCCTTTCAGCACGGTGCAGTATTCGCAGGAGGAGGTCAGCTAACTGGATGACCTCAGCGGCCTCGACAGGATCGTCGAACTGCACGGTCCGGTGGCTCGCCGGGTTCTTATAGGCACCCATGGCCCCGGCGAACAGGTCAGCAGTCGCTTGTTGCTCGCCGCCTTCCGCCTCCGGATCCCGGAGTATGCCGTCCTTAGGACTGAAAGCTTTGCGCATCAGGTTCACGCCGAGCAGTTCGTTCGGCAGGCCAGCGACGCGCCGCACTTCGACCTCGACAGCCTTCATGGCCGCGAATGCTGCTGTCTCGTAGTCACCGAGCGCAAAGTTCGACTTGGCCGATCCGAGAGCCGCGTCTAAGTCGCCAGCCAGCCTCTCTGCGGCCCAGAGCTTGGTGATTGCGTTCGGGTCGTTGATCAGTTCTGTGCCAAGTTCGCTGACGCGCTGCCAAGGACTGCCGTCCCGCGGGTCTTTGGCAAGCAGCGCGTGGGCTTCAAGCCAGGCCCATGCATCTGCCACACGGTCCTGCAGAACGTCCACATCGGACTCGTCGGGGAACTCGGTTTGCCTCATCCAGAGCATCAAGTTGTGCAGGTTGCGCCAGCCTGACCACTGGACCAGGACTTTCATGGCGAGGTCAGGGAGGGGAAGATGGCGGATTTCGTCCGCATTCAGCTCGGTCATGGGCTGATCGTAGAGGCCGGGCCGTTGCCAGATCTAACTGCGTAGGGTGATCGGTTTGGCCTTCGACGATTACGGCTGCTGTTCGCCGCAACCATTCCGCATCTTTGGGACTTCTCCGAACTAGTATTCTTGTCCGGTGCCTACCGATCCCATTCACGTCGAGCTTGTTGGCCAATCCTGGTGGCAAAGCCTTCTGCCTGTTCTAGCTATCCTGATTTCACTCGCTTCTGTGGCGCTGACCCTCGTGCTGAAATTCCGTGATGACGCGCGCATAACCGTGGCAAGCAATCTGGGTGTCTTCGTCGGCGGTGGAAGCAGCCAGCCGCACGTCACTCGCACAGCGACCAACGTTGGCCGCACCGGAAAGACCGTACTCACTTCCCTTCATCTCAGGATTCCAAAGGGAGTCAGTCTTCATACACCCCGACCCCTCCCCGGAGCTACGGTGTTGCCAGAAACCCTGGAACCCGGCGCGTCCGCACACCAGTTCATTCCTGTCGCGGAGATACAGCGCGCTATGCGCGAGGGAGACATTGATCCCATGAAGCTCGTTGTGGTCGCGACAACTGGTCATGGGGAGCGGGTCTACTCACTCAGTAAGCATGTTCGACGAGTGCTGGCAGAAAGGTAGGAAATTCGAACCCGCGCCGCGGAACGGGCGTCATTTGATCGCCAAGCGGCATCGCGAAATCACCTACGTCTCAGCGTCGGCTGACGTTTTGGGTGTACTGCTTCGCAGCCAGGGAGCCGCCGTGGAACGGTGGTTTGAGCACACGGAACGCGGGCGCGCCCGGTACTCTTTTCATGGGCGCTAACCAGATTTCTGGTTGCGTCTCCAACGTTAATCCGAACAGCAGGAGAATCTGTGTCCATCCAGGCAGCAGTGGAATCGAAGGCAGATGCTTTCGGATCTCTGAAACCTGGAACGCAGGCCGTACTTGCATCGGTTAGTGGCTGGTGGGAACTCAAAGCTAACCAGGTAGGACTCTCTGGCCGTTGGGCGGACGTCACACAGGCTCTGGCCGCACAGCCTCCAGCCCCAGTGGACGGCGCTTTCGCGATTGAGAGCGTGGATGCCTCAACCACGCCAGACATGCTCGGAGCCCTGTACGTCAGTTCCCTGCCGAATGCCGAGCGCTCCAAAGAGGGAAAGCACTACACTCCCACCATTTTGACTGAGCGGTTGTGGGAGATGACTCGAGCAGCACTGGGTTATACGCGTGGGCGAGATCGTCGTCTCAGCGGCCTCGTTCGTGATCCGGCCTGCGGTGCCGGCGCGCTTCTGGTCCCACCTCTCCGTGAGCACCTTCGAGCGACAACCAAAGATGATCCCGCCATTACCATTCGTGGCTTGCCCTCATTGATCCACGGCATTGACATGGATCCCTGGTCAGCGTGGCTTACAAATGTGGTTTTGGGGGCTGAAGCCCTGCACACCCTAGCGCGTGTGCCGGAGGCACGCCGCAGGCCTGTTCCGGTGCTCGCGGAAACCGGTGATGGACTTGCTGTGGGCCGGGAGAAGGCCCTAGCCACCATTATGAATCCTCCCTACGGCAGGCTCAGGCTTGCCGTAGACCAAAGGTCGGACTTCGCTCACGTGCTCTACGGGCACGCCAATATCTATGGCATGTTCATGGCGTCAGGCGCGGACAATACTCGGTCCGATGGCGTCTTGGCCTGTCTGGTTCCGACGTCCTTCACAGCTGGCAGGTACTTCCATAAGCTGCGTGGCCATCTGGCGAAAACCATGCCGATGCACTCAATGAACTTCGTAGACGGACGTAACGGCGTCTTCGCCGGAGTGCTCCAGGAAACCTGCCTAGTCACGTTCCGGCGCAAGATCACCCGCAAGGTGGAAGTGACCCGCTCCAACGGGCATGTTGAGCACGTTGCCGAGATCCCCACACCTCGAGGGGACGGACCGTGGCTGCTTCCCCGCGAGGCTCGTGATGCTGCTACGGCCGCGGCCGCCGGCCGTATGCCGCTGACGCTGGAACGAGCCGGATGGCATGCCTCCACGGGCCCACTGGTGTGGAACCGTCGTAAAGATGACTTACATGCCCGTCAGGGCAAGAATCGGATACCGGTCTTGTGGGGAGCTGATGTTGACGGTGGTCAGGTCCATCGCGACCGCGCACGTGACACGATGCGCTTTCTGGCCTTGACCGTGAAGTCCGATCCGGACGTAATGGTCTTGGACGAACCCGCCGTCTTGGTACAGCGAACGACCGCCCCTGAACAAAGTCGGCGAATCGTTACTGCCGACTTGGACCGCGAAACACTGAATGAATTCGGGGGAAGAGTCGTCATCGAGAACCACTTGAATGTCCTCCGCACCATAGTTGAAGTGCCCCTGATTTCCCGAGCCACCCTGGCACGGGTACTGCAAACGCAAACCATGGACCGATTGATGCGCTGCATTTCCGGATCTGTGGCCGTCAGCTCATATGAGATCGACTCGCTACCCCTCCCCGAGGCCTCCGTTTTGGCCGAGTGGGAGGGTTTGTCCGGTCTTGAGCTTGAGAAAGCCGTCGCGGCGGCCTACAACCCTGGAGCGACCATTGTCCGATCTTCTGCCCGTAGTAACCCGCGAATTGTGCAAAGAGCGACTGGAACTGATCTTCCCGGAGGGCTTTAAGACTTCGCTATCGAGTCCGATGTCAGCGGCGACAGTGGCGGGATTGATTTGGGCTGATTGCGTCATGCCAGATGATGATGCCGAACTAGACGCGAGCCTTTCTTACGCGCGGCCAACCACCGGTCTTTGGATGAACGCTGAACTGTTGACCATTGACGATGATGACAAACGGCGAGCCTGGTACAAGGCCCACATAGCCGGGCAAGCGGCGGCCACAGCCCTTCAACGAGAGTGGGGCGTTGACACAGAGCAGTGGTATGCCACGAACAGCCGCGAGTCGGTGCGAAAGGGGCTTTACATACTTGGTCGCCAATATGGCGCCATGAGTATGGGTGTTGGCGTGAAGACGAACGCAGGTTCGGCACGGTGGATATTGCGCAGGAGCTTCGCGCAACTCTTTGATCCGGCACTCCAAGGCGAGGCGCTCCGCGGGGCAATAAATGACTGGACCAATACCGCGATGGACCCGGAGTCGCGCCTTCGCGCCATATTCGCTCGAGAACGACACAGCACCTCGACCAGTATTTCCGTGGCTCTGCCGAGCGGCGAGATTCGCCTACTGGCGCCCGATGAGTCGTCCCTAATACTCAAGGGAGTCATTGAGGTATGGGCAGAACAACGCCTCATGCAACCTGCCGTACTAACCATCAGTGAGCCGGGCGACAAGAAAGCTTTCGTGGACGAGCGGCGGCTGGCTCTTGCCGGAATCAACATCAACGTCTCGGACTTACTACCTGACGCCCTGATAGTAGACATGGGGCCCAGACCCGCTGAGTACTGGATCATCGAGGCCGTAGCCACCGGCGGTCCGGTAGATGAGCGTCGCAAACAGAACTTCATCGAATGGGCGCAGACACAGCGCATCAGGCCAGAACAACTGCGATTCCTCAACGCATTCATCTCGCGGAATGATTCGGCCGCGAAGAGGCACCTTATGGACCTAGCCGTCGGAACGTATGCGTGGTATCTGGATGAGCCAACCCGCGAGTTGGCTTGGAATGCAATCGAAACAGCCATACCGAACAACGTTATTGACCTGGGCAACTCCCGTTAGGGCGAGGACCCACTCGAAGCCGCTGGTACGCACGCTGCAGGCGATCGATTTGATGCTGGTCCCCGACCGTCTGGCCGTCCAATGGTGCGGTTGGGACACCTGCGTCTAGGCGGTGCCGAGCACCGTGGCGCGTGGCGCCTTTGCACGATTCAAGCCCATCTCAGCGAGCACTGAGTCGTACACGAATGCGGAGCCATTCGATCTCTTGTTCGTGAGGAACTGCGTCAACTTGTCAGGCTGCTGCTCTGCCAAGTACTGCAAAATTGAACGATATGGGGACCAGTTCAGGTTGTGCCTTCCGCCGTATTTGGCCTGCCCCACGTCAAGCAACTCTCGAAAAGAGTCAGCGTCGCTAAGTCGGATATTCCGCAATAGGGCGTAGACCCCTTCGGCTAGCCGGCGGACATCCCGCGGAAGCTGATCACGTTCCCAGTTGCTCTTTAGGGTTGAGATGATCTCGTTGATCAGCGTGAACTGGTCGCTGGTCTCCGGCAACGCGGCACTGAGCTCCAATGCAGCCATACTTTCGATGGTTACCTCAGCCTGTTCCAGTGCTGCTTTCGCCTGGTGTGCCACACGCTCACGACGCCAGCTGACGTTCTCGGCCTTATATACAACGTCGTGTGTGGCGATCGTCCACGCGTGCTGAAGGAATGTGCGTACCTGCACTTCAAAGATGACCCCGGCAAGCCCCGTTGGCGGCCCATAACCTTGGTCGACGTACTTCATATAGAGGCGCAGGTCGTCGAAGCGGAAGTCCGACGGAGCCTTCTTGGTGATCTCGTGAGATTCGGGCCTCTTGTAGGCAGGCGGGCCGTACAAATCGATGACCAGACGTTCCGCATCCTTTACCTCAGAGTAGTTTGGGACGACTATGACGCACGCGAAAGCGTCCTCGATCGCATCCGGATTCTTGACTCGCCCCGCTTCTATTTTCAGAGCGAAGCTCTCTTCTTCCTTGCTCCTGCTTTCGTAGTGCCACGAGCTGGGTTTGCGAGCAAGGATTTCTTTGTCCACCTCGTTCTTCAGCTTGTCGGCTAATGCCCGCTGCCGTTTGTACGTCGTTCGAAGTTGTTCATCGATCTTCATCGTCGGTGCTCTGCGCCTGCGGAAAGAGGGCCGACTCAAGGGCGCTAAGGCGTTCCCTGCGCTTAGGTTCGTCGGTGGTCGCTCCGACCGATGCCGCCTTGTACTTAGCAACAGCTAGGTCGAGTCCCGTTAGATTTCGGAAGGTTGGCGCCTCGGCGGTCGCGTCATCCAACTCGAATTTCCTCACAGCATTCATGAATTCCGTGTAACGGTGAGCGAAAACGTCAAGCTCGCCTTCTCCCAATGGAGTTCTGTGGAGCGCAGCCCACAGTGTGTAGATGTTAAAGAAGGGCTGTGCGGATTGGGACACAAGCTGGGATCGTTCTTCGAGTTCCTCAAGCGTGGTTCGAACGCGTGAGAACGATTGGATGAAGGCTTCTGTGTCGAACTCGCTCTCCTCGGCGTTCGGGTCGTCGTGGTCAGCGTAGAGCTGATCCAGGTCATCCTGACTGAAGCCGGAAATGTCGTCGCGCAGGATGATGGCCGCCAGCTCTGAGATATTTTGAACGTCCATCATCCGCTTCTCTTTCGCGGCCGTACGGATCTTAAAGCTCTTCCAGATAGGTGTTTGTGCTTCATCTTCCAAGAACGTGATCAACCAGCCATCGAAGCGAGCATGGCGTAGTTCCTGGGCTGTCAGCTTGTTCGCATTCTTATTCAGTCTCGAGAAGACATCGTTGATGTCCGGAAAACTCGCGTCGTCGAGCTCCTCGATTGTGATCCGGTAATTCCACAGGAGACGCTTGATTGCAGGATGGTCATCGAAGTCTCCCCAGCGTTTGCCGTCGAAATTCCGATCACCGAAGTCTTCGGCGAGGCTAAAGCGGTTCGTGACGTACATCAGTATCGTCAGGATCCGTTGTTTTCCGTCTACGACGTGGTAAGTGGTGTTCCCAGTCGCGTCATCGATGGTCTTGTGTAGGAAAATCGCAGGCGACGGATAGTTCCTGAAGACGGTGTCCATGAAGAAGCGGCGATCCTTAGGCGTCCAAACGCTTTTCCGCTGGTACGCCGGGTCGAGGTCAAGCTGACCGTTCTTGTGCAGATCGAGCAGCCATGTCACGTCGTACGTCGTCACAACACGCTCTACTCTGCGCAGTGGCTCGTCAGCCATCTAGACCTCTTCCTATTCGGTAGCTTTATGTTCTCAGGCTATTGGGAAGTCTATTGGCTACCACACGCCTCCGTGCTTACGCTTTGCGCCTGGTCGCGGTTTCGGTATTGACGAGGCCAAGGATGCGGACGGAGCAGGTCTTGCCGCGGTTTACTGCTTGTCGGTCCAGCGTTCGTGTACCGACTGCCGGCTGATGCCTACGGCGCGGCCAATAGGCCTCCCAGGATGCCCCGGCGGCCTTCGCGGCCGCGACGGTCTTGTCCAGCCTAAGCCCGTCCTGGCTGTATTCAAGCGTGGCCGCTTCGACACCGAGCAGGGACGCACACGACAGTGGAACTTGCCGAATCGCGATAGCGCGGTCAACCGTCTACCGCGTCATCAAGCGCGCTGACGACACCACCGTTTAAATCCGAAAAATTTCACCGTCCCAATCCGGAATCCGCACCGGTGCGCCCTAAACGTGAATTTCTGAGCCGATCCTCCTCAAACCCCCGGCTCCGGCCCGCGGTCTATTGGACGGCATCGAGGCCTTCGAGTGCTTCGATTTCCGCGCTGTCCAGCAGCTGCGCTGTGCTGGTACGGGTGACCCTGGCGAAGTCGTCGAGGTAGTCAGCCCCGTTGCGCTGCATCAGGTCATCAAGGATCGCGTGCATGCGGCCGGTCAGCTCACCGGGGCCTTCGGCTTCTTCGGCCGCTATACGCGTGAGCGTCAGCGCGGCCAGCTGTGGATCGTCGTAGATGAGTCCCATGGCCTAACGCTACGCGTCCGCCGGCAAGAGGAAAGGGAAGCCTGCTAGCCGGTCCGGATCGCGATCAGCTTGTGGCCCTCCGGCACCATCGCGTCGAGTGCCTGCCGTGCTTGGTCGTGGGTGGCGCCTTCGGCGTCTCTACGCTCGTGCGCGCCGGAGGGTTCTTCGATGGTGCCCGTAATCTTCACCGGATCATTCTATTTCTGGAGAGCATCGCCCGTCGGGACAACTCACGTGGGGGACCCAACCCGCGAGGGAGACTACTTAGCTGTCATTTTTCGAAGTCGTCTGCACTGGCATCCGCAGAAGTACGGGGGCTGTGCAGACGACTGTGAACAGCTGGGTGTTCGAACCCGGCTGCACAACAGGCATTCTGTATCGAAGTCGTCTGCACTACTTCTACGGCTTCGCCTAACTTGAATCCGCGAGGACTAGGGGGTTGAGGACCAATGCTCGGGAAAGTCACGTTAGCGATTGGTCTTCCTTGATTTGGCGGGCAAATTTGTTCTTGAGCATGTCGATTCTGTTGTGACCAGGGTTTTCCGTCGTTCTCAAGCCCCGGACACGGTGGAGGACGAATTCAGGTTCAGACACGAGTTGGGCATGTGTGAGGGCTGCTGGGAGGGCTTCCCAATGACACACACGAGTCGGCCGCGGCTTCGAAGGATTCTGTGACAGCGGTTCACAGACGAAGGAGCAACCTGATGGCAAACAATCTCCCGGACGAACGGGAACTGACACGGAAAGAGATCGAAGCGGAGCAGTTGAATCGGCGGCATCTGGAAGGGGTCCGCCGGCGTGAGCCCGCCGTCGCAATGATAAGGATTCTCCTGATCCTTTTTCTGGCCTTCGCCGGGGCTTGGCTGGGTGGCTGGGCGATGGCGAGCGTCCAGTACGAGTTCGCCCTTGGCGCTATCCAGGGCCTTGGCGGAGGATCTCCGGAGGCGCAGGAACATTCGGCGTACTTGCTGACCGTGGGGCCGGTAATTCTCGCCGGACTCATGGCTTACTTTGGCTCCGCCAACTTTTTCGGCACGTTGGTTTCGTATGACAGGGTGGACTGGCTCTTCGCCTGGGCCGAGAAGACCGTATTTCGGAAAGGGGGCCAGGCATGAGCATGATTCCGTGGCTGCACATCAAGGACGAGCGCGGGAAGAACATGATGATTCCCGTCGACAAGATCTCCTACATCACGCCCGAATCGGACGGCAAGACGCTGGTGGTCGGGCTTGTCGGGGGAGTGAGCAAGCGTGCCGTCCTTCCGGATCTGGGCGGGGCGATGGCTCCTTGGCAGCAGGATAGCCGCGAGGAAATTGTGAAGCGGCTGCCCGAGGCGATCATGCGTGCCGGCGCCGCCCATAGCGCCGTGGCGGTCATCTCCCTCAATGCTTTCGAACTCACAACCGGCAACCCCAACACACGAATCTTTACGTGGGAAGTGGAGATCGGCGAACCGTACCCGACTAGGGTCTACTGACCGGCAGGGAAGGCAACGCCGGCGGCTGGTGCGCTGGTAGCGTTGATTCCGAAAAGGCCTCCATGTCCCCCAAGGTGGAGGCCTTTTCGTCTGCCTGGATTCGGTCGGTGCCGACTCATCCGGGTTCGCGTTCGAGCCGGTTTACATGGGTGAGCGTATGTCACACACCGTTCGGGATCCCCGGAGCGAACAGTGCGGTAGCGGGCACCAAACAGGTTGGTACCCACCGACTGAGGGAGCACCTGACATGGCTGGACGTCCAAGGCTCGATAAGCACACAGCAACGGGGAACCTCGTCGATGATCCGGTAACACGCGAGGTAAGCGGATCGAAGCTCGTCACTTTCCGTCTGGCGGACACACCCCGGGTCTTTGACCGTGAGGCCAACGAATGGAAGGACGGCGAAGCGGTCTTCTACGACGTCGCCGTGAAGAGCGTCCGGTTGGGGGAGAACGTCGTGGGCTCCCTCGCGAAAGGTAACCGGGCAACGGTCACGGGCAACTATGAGGCCGTCCCGTATGTGAACAAGGAAGGCAGCCCTGGCCTGAACCACAGGGTCTGGGCTGATGAAGTGTCTGCTTCGCTGGAGATCGCCACGGTGGAGATCGCCCAGAACCAGAAACCGGGTCTCTGGGCCAAGGCGATGGACGCCCAAGTCGCTCCGGTCGATGTTGAACAGGCCACGGTTGACCGCGAATGGGGCCTCGTCTAAGTCCGCAAACCTCGTTATTTCCCGGCCCGTCATGGCGTTCGCGTTGTGACGGGCTTGCGGCCGTTCTGAGCGGTCCCCGTTTTCCCTGGACTTGACATCCCGTTGGGAATGCCCACGTTATGTAAACCTGAAAGGCCGTGCACATGGCGCGACGCAAAGTAGACCCGAACCAGCTGAGCATTCTTGATCTGTTGGCGGATCTGGAAGAACCGGAGGCAAATGATGTCCAATCCAGTAGAGCAGTGGCAGTTGCAGGAAGTGATGTCGGAGCGGGCATCGGCCCCGGAGACGGATATCGAGGCAGCCCTGAACTGGGAGATCGACCCGGAGGCGTGGAAGGAACCGCACGCCGCGGCACCCCACATGACTTCCCTGGTGCAGAACTTCGAGGAGCTGTACGAGGGGAAGAGCCTGCTGGACGGGCTGAAGACCCCGCTCTCGGAAGCGGACCCGGAGTTCCTGGACCTCGTGAAGGCGTACTGGGCCCAGATGAAGCGGGACCACAGCCCGCTGCTGCCCCTGACAGCAGGCGCCCACGAGCTGCACCGGTTGTCCGCGAAGGACATGGCAGTGTCGCTGGACAGGATGAACGAGATCATGCGGACCGTCTTCGACTGGATGATCAGCCAGGGCAAGCAACCGGTCCCCGGCTGGACGACATGGAACGTGGGACTCCCGCCGGAGCTCGAGGAGCTGCTGGAGGACTGAGTGGTGTCCCGGTCGATTTCAGACCGGGAACGCAGGTCCTGCCACCCTCGGGGGCGAAATCCCGCGCTGTGGCGAACATGGAGGCGCTGCGCCTGTTGCATCAGCTGCAGGACGAACAGCGGCACGCCTCACCCGCTGAGCAGGATGTCCTGGCCCGGTGGTCGTCCTGGGGTGCTGTCCCGCAAATCTTCGAAGAACACCGCGAGGAATGGGCCACTGAACGCGCGGAACTGAAGTCCCTGCTGAGTGCAGAAGGACACGCCCAGGCCTCCGCGACAACGATCAACGCCCACTACACCGACCCGGCGGTAGTGAAGGCCGTTTGGGACTCACTGCAGAACGCCGGCTTTGGTGGCGGAATCGTCCTGGAGCCAGGTTGCGGGGCTGGCAATTTCATAGGGCTCGCCCCTGAAACAGCCGCAATGGCCGGTGTTGAGTTGGACTCCACCACGGCCGCGATCACCTCTTTCCTCTACCCCTCCGCCCATGTCCGGGCAGAAGGTTTCGAAGACACCACCATCCCGGAGGGGACGGTTTCCGCCGTCGTCGGTAACGTACCTTTCGGTGATTTCGTGGTTCATGACTCCCGGTACAACACCTCCCGGCTGAGCATCCACAACTACTTCATCGCCAAGTCCCTGCGCCTGACCGCGCCCGGCGGGTACGTCGCAGTATTGACCTCCACGTTCACGATGGATGCCCAGGGAGCGAAAGCCCGCCGGGAAATCGCCAAGTACGGTGACCTCGTAGGCGCGGTCAGGTTGCCCAACGGTGCATTCAAAGCAGTGGCCGGCACGGAGGTCGCAACGGACCTGCTGGTGTTCCGTCGCAGAAAGCCGGAGGAACGGCCAGACGAAGACCGGATCAACGCTTGGGTGCAGGCTTCCACAACGTGGGCTACGCACCGGCAAAGCGGGGAACCGGTCCAAGTCGGCATCGGGGGTTGGTTTGCCGCCCACGACGACGCAGTGATAGGTGTCCTCTCCGTCGGGCAGGGGATGTACAACGACTCCACCCTCGACATAGCGGGGCCCTACGGTGAGCCATTGGCTGATGAGATCAGGGACAGGCTTGGGACACAGCTGTCGGAGGCCGCCGCGGCGGGGTACGGATATGCCGCTGAGCCGGTGGCCGTTCCGGGAGAACTCTTCGCTCCGGGACTGGTGCGGGATGCTGGCGTGGCAGAGGCGGTGACCGGGCACGTCCGGTACGAGAGCGGGACGTTTGAAAGGTTCAACGCGGCACGGTCTTGGGAAGTCGTCAAAGTTCCCCGCGCTCGGAAGGATGAAGCCGTTGCCCTGCTGGGTATTCGGGACGCCGCCCGCGCAGTCATTGATTCCCAGCGTTCCGGCGCACCTTCGTCTGAACGGGATTCCCTCCGGGCGGGGCTCACTAATGCCTACGACGCATACTCGGCAAAGTACGGGCCTATCAATCGTTTCCTCCTGCAGACGAACCCTCCCACCAGTGCAATGGTGTCCAGGCGCATTGCCGCGAGCGAAAAGAACTGGCGCATGGGTCTGCCCACGGACGGCACGGTAGCCGCTTCCGAAATACCCATCCCGGAGTCGCTGTCCGCTCAGTGGCTGGAGGAGGCCAGTGCGCCACGAGATCCCGTCAAGAAGCAGGATCACCTGGGTGTGCTCGCCGGCGACCCGGGCCGGGGTCTGCTGCTGGCGTTGGAGAACTTCGACGAAGAGACCGGGCTGGCCCGGAAAGCGGCGGTGTTCGAACGCGACGTCCTCGCGTTCAGAGAACGTCCCGCCACAGCTGCCAATGCTGCAGACGCTCTGGCAATTTCCCTCGACGAGTCACGTGTTGTGGACATGCCTCGCATTGCCGGACTACTGGACGTTGAAGAGACTCAGGCAAGGGAATTGCTCGGGACTCTGGTCTTCGAAGATCCGAGAACAGGAGACCTCCTGCCGGCCGTGCAGTATCTGTCCGGTGACGTGCGGACCAAACTGGAAGCCGCTCGCGATGCGGCGAAGGACGAAAGTCGCTTCGAGACAAACGTGCGGGCATTGGAAGGGGCCATGCCCGAGCAGGTAACGGCGATGGATATCATCGCCAAACCCGGCGTCCGTTATGTAGAACCGACCGACTACGAAGCGTTCATTGCCGAAAAGTTCGGGGTCGCGGCAACCGTGGCCAACAACGAAGTCGATGCCTCCTGGGAGCTGCGTTCAGCGAATGGTTCCCCCAGGTTCTCGCCTGAAGTCCGGTTTTCCTACGCGACTGGGGACAGGACGCCCTTGGCTTTGCTCCAGTCTCTGATGAATAACCGCACCATTGTCATCCGCCGCACCATCACGGATGAGCATGGATCCGAGCGCCAAGTTAAAGACGTCAAGGCGACGTTGGAAGCCCGGGACAAGGCGGGCAGGATCGCAGAAGATTTCGGGACCTGGTTGTTTCAGGATGCCGGACGCGCGGAGCGGATCACGGCTACCTACAACAGGATGTTCAACTCTCAGGCTTCCCCGGATTATGCAGCCGCGGGGGAAGCGCTGAGCTTTCCTGGCTTGAACGGCGCCTACACCCCGCACCACTATCAGCGGGCAGCCGTGGCGAGGATCCTCAACGAGCCGGCTGTGTTGCTCGATCACGTGGTCGGCGCGGGAAAGACCGGGACGATGGTGATGGCCGCCATGGAACTGAGGCGGACAGGCATCGCCAATAAGCCGGCCATTGTGGTCCCAAATCACTTGGTGGATCAGGTGAGCCGGGAGTTCGTGGACTGGTACCCGACGGCAAATGTTCTTTCCGTACCAACAGGGATCAAGGCCGAGGACCGCGCCTTCTGGGTTGCGGCGGCCGCAACCGGTGACTGGGACGCGGTAGTGATCCCGCAGACAGTCTTCGCGAAGATCCAGGTGGATCCGGCCAAGACACAGGACTGGCTGGAAGAACAGATCACCGAGCTCAGGAAAGCCAAGGAAGCCATGTCCGGGGAAGAGAAGTCCCGGATCAAAGCCGTCGAGCGGGCCATCAAAAGGCTGGAAGAACGTCATGCCCGGATTACTACGGGAAAGGACGTCGGTGTCACCTTCGAGGAGACCGGCATCGACTATTTGTTCGTGGACGAGGCCCATCACTACAAGAACCTTTTCCGCCAATCAGATTCCTACGAATTGGCCTGCACCGGTTCGGACCGCGCCTCCGACCTTGATTTCAAGCTGCGGTCCCTGCGGGAGACAAAACTGCAGGATGCACTCCAGGGTGGCTACCACCGAGAGGGGTATCTTCCTGCGGTGGCCACCTTCGCTACCGGTACCCCGGTGGCGAACTCCATGTCCGAAATGTGGGTCATGCAGCACTACCTCCGCCCGGACCTGCTGGAAATTGCCGGGCTGCAGGAGGTCAATTCCTGGGCGAACCAGTTCACGGAACGTTCTACCGTCCTGCGGATCTCCCCGGCCGGCGGTGGATATGACCAAGTGGAACGGATCAACAAGTACATCAACCTACCCGAGCTGCTCAAGATCACGAATCAGTTCTCAGACGTCGTGACCGTTTCGGACATCACCGCGAAGCTCCCGGTGTTGGAAGGCAAGGACCGCCAGCTCGCCAAACGTCAGCCTTCCGGTGCCGTCACCGAATACGTGAAAGAACTGGGGGAGCGAGCAAAGAATCTTTCCGGGGTTGACCCAAAAGAAGACAACATGCCCAAGATCACCAACGACGGGCGAATGGTCGCCCTGGACCCGCGGCTGAAGCATCTGCCTGCAGATCCCGACGGCGGCCGTCCTGTTCAAGTCGCCGCGAAGGTTTGGGAAATACATCAAGTGACCAAAGACCGCGCCTACACACTTCCCGGCGGCTCGGCCTCGGACACTCCCGGCGGCCTGCAACTGTTGTTCTGCGACAGGGCAGTGCCCAACACGGACGGCCGGTTCAGCATGTACGACGCTATAAGCGACGAGCTCGTAGACCTCGGCATGGACCAGGAATCCATCGCCTTCATCCATGATGCGCCGACCGATGATGCCCGGAAGGAGCTCTTCGCGAAATGCCGCGACGGGCGGATCAACGTGCTCATCGGCTCAACAGAAAAAATGGGCACCGGCACCAACGTCCAAGCCCGCGCTGTGGCCCTTCATCACGTTGACGTTCCGTGGCGTCCTGCAGACCTGGAGCAACGCGAAGGGCGGGTACTGCGACAGGGCAACCAAAACGACCAGGTGAGCATCCACTCCTACGCGACGGCCGAAACTTTCGACGTCTACATGTGGGACATGGTGGCCAGAAAAGCGAAATTCATCAACCAGCTCAAGCGTGGAGACGTTCAGGGCAGGACCATGGACGACGGGTTCGGAGACCTTGAACTCTCGGCCGGCCAGGCCGCAGCCGCGCTGTCCGGAGATCCCCGCCTCGAGCAGCTGGCAAGCCTGCAGATGGAAGAATCCCGGCTCCAGTCCCTGCACCGGTCCTTTACCGACGCACAACGTCGCAGCAAGGGCGAGCTAGCGATCACCCAGTCGGCGCTGGCCGCCATCATCCAGGATCTGCCCACGATTACGGCAGCGGCCGCTACCTATCGAAGCACCACCGGCGACGCGTTCAGGATGAGCGTCGACGGCACCAACCATCTTGATCGGATTGACGCAGGCATCTCACTGCAGAAACTGGTCGTCTCCAGGATCCAGCCACTGCCGACAGGAGCGGGACCGTACCAGGCCCTTGGCACGGTGGGAGGCCTGAGTATGGAAGGCCGCTATCACCGTGGACTGGAACTGAGGATCGGCGGTTCCGACGTCGCAAAGGTCCATCTCGACTGGGACACCGCAATCAAGGCCGACTCCTTGGGCATGATCCGACGTCTGGAAAACACAGCTGGGGCGACAGCAGGTATCCGCGACGACCTCATCCGGAAGCAGGCGGCGCATCAGGCCGCCATACCCTCGCTGCAGGAAACACTAACCCGCCCATTCGACCATGCAGCCGAGTTGGCTGCCCTGCAGCTGAAGATCACCGACCTGATGAACGATATGGGCCTCAGTCAAGACGAGGATGCCGAGACCGACGTTCCCCCAGTGATGGGGGAAACCCTTGGTTTGTTCGTCCCGGACCAGGGCAAAGTCTCAGCCGGTGACCTGCGCGGTGGCGACGTCGTGACTGGTCTGCGGGGGCGGGGACAGGCGCTGTTCCGGGTCGAGTCCGTCGTGAAGCACGAGAAGACTGTGGTGCACGAACTTGCGGAAACGGATGAGGCCCTGGAACCGGTGAATCTCGGCTGGTACGACTCTGTCGAGCTGGTCAGCCGGCCGCAGTCGGCATTGACCCCGTTCGAGCGGGCGTTCCTCAAGGTTCCGGAAACGGATGCTGTCGCAGTCAACGACCAGGACATCAACACCGGGGAACGCATCACACTCCAGCGCCCGGTGTTGGACGCTACCACCGGCATGCCGACCGGGAACACGATCATGGTCACAGGGACCGTTGAAGTCCGGTCCAACGACTGGGTGGTAACCGATGATCACGGATCCCGGCATAGTTTCAATTACAGCCGGTGGGCAGGCAGCGGGGCATCCCCGGTATTGCGGCATGGCGTCGTGGATCCGACCTCGCTGGCCGCCGAACTGGCCCTCAAGGAAAGGGAAGCCTCGTTCGTTCACGCCGATCAGTTCCTTCCGGGGGACGTTCTCCTCGAAGACGTCGAGGGTCTGGGGCTTCGGGGAGACACGGCGAGTGGAGGAAGCATCTATCAGAGCGCGTCCTTCATCGATCCCATCACAGGCAGCAAACGCGAAACGACCGGATACTACGAGCCCCGTGCCGTGACTTATCAACAGGGAAGGATCTTGACCCTGGACGAGGAACGGGAACTATATCCGGACGGGTACGGATCCATGATCGAAGACCTCCGCGCCGGAGATGTGGTCCCGGCCCATGAACTCGATCGGAGCCAGGCGCGCAGGGACAACGTAACCGTCACCGCAGCAGGAGCAGGGACCATGGTCGATCTGAAGTACAGATTCGATGATGGCGAGAAGGGCACATGCCGACGACGCTGTGACCAGAAGATCACCATCCATGCGCGCAGATACGGCGCCCTTACAGATCTGGAACGAGCCACACTGCAGGCCCCCGACCAGGTTACGTCCATAAGCGCCGGCGGCCTGCGAAACGAACACCAAGGGCAGTGGGTCCGCCTTCGAGCTACGAAAGGATCCGTTGCCAGCTGGCAAAAGCTCCAACACATGACAGGTCGGGTCGTGGCAGCAGAAAAGGTTCCTTCCCGGGACAGGTACGGCTCGGGGACCATGGTTCTGGTCCTGGAGGAACCGGGCGGGACAAGGACCAGGTGGACGGCATCGGAAAGCACTCCCGTGCTGATGTGGACGGGCGAACTCCCGGAGACACCGTTGGACTTCACAGGGCTGGATCTGGAAGCGGCCCCTGTCGCCGTGCAGCCACCGCCTCCCGCGGCTGAAGACACCATCGTTGAGGCCAGCGCGTTCCTCAATGAACACGTCATGGTCGGAACGGTGCAGCTAGGCAAGGCACCAGCTGCACTAGTACCGGAAACCGTAGCGCCTGTGCCCTCCCACGGAGACGGCGTCGGCATGCAGGGTCCGGCAGCGGTCCTCGGGGAGATGCCCATCCTGGAACACACAGCTGAGGGCAGCAACGTGCGGAACGTCGGCCGGGACGAGGCATCCCTGCATGGTCTGTTGAAGGAGTCCGGCTTCAAGTTCTCCCGCCGGCAGGAACTCTGGTACTTGAACAGCACCTGGAAACCTGGGACCCGTGACACCAAAGTCATGAATCTTATCAGCGCGGCCGCCAAGGCTGGAGTCAGCTTCGATATCCAGGATCCCGGTCCCAACCGGCGAATGGCTCTGCTCAAGGAAGGAGACCGGATCCGGCTCAGCCCGGGCAAGGCCGTGATCCACGGTGTAGACGGCTTTGGGATGCATGAGGCGGTCTCCGAGTTCCCGGAAATGGTCGCGGAAGTCCGGGAGGGACGTTCCACGCACCGCACACCGGTTCAAGTCAGTATCGGCGAACGAGCCCACAGGTTCGACATCAGTCATGAGTCAGGAGCTCTTGAACTGGTGTCTCTGGAGGACGCAGAACGGTGGAATGTGGAGATCGGCGCGGTGCTGCCGCCAGGGGTTTCCGCTGACCTTGACCGGAAGACAGGCAGGCGCGTCCAGGACCTGGTCCCCGGCCAGCGCGTCAGTGTCAGCGGCAAGGAGATCACCTTGGCTGATTTGAAGTCCTACCAGCGGCAACGCTACGACGGCGTCAAGGTCCTTGCGGTGGAAAGGGGACCGGTTGAGCAGCTGCGCTATGTCCTGCTGGAACGCGAACAGAGCAGGAGGGTATGGGTCGAGGCTACCGCCACGGAAACGGTCCCCGTCCACGAGGCCGGGACCATCCGCGAAACCGGCTTCTCGGCTCCACGGTTCCGCATTCAACATGTCAACGACGTCCGTCAGGGCGAGAAGGTGTCAGCCACCGGCATACGCCCGAACGGTACTGGCGCCAGGATGCAGGAGATTATCACTGCCAGTGGGACACTAACGGCGGTCGAGGATCGCAATGGTGGGGAGTACGAACTGACCATAGAGACCCGCCGTGGACCTGTCCAAGTCAGGCAAGGTGAAGACTACGGCTACAGGCCGGAGGTCACGACAATGACGCCCGGGACCACCGCAGTGCCCACAGTGGCGGCAAAGCCCCTGGGGCTTGGTCCGGGACTGGACACGCTGGATCCACTGCTGACAGGAACGACGATTCAACACCCGTCGCTGTAGCCAAACGACGGGTCCGGCCAGCTTCGGCTGGCCGGACCCGTCGAAAAACACATTTCTGACTGACTGACAGGGCAACACGGTGCGGGTCATGTCTGGCCAGATTCTGCCCACGAATGTCCCTGACTGGTCAGGCTATGGGCGCTCTTGATGCAACGAGCTCGTGGAACAGACCAAGGCCCTTTATCGGCTTTGAGCCGCCAGCCATGGGAAGTCCGGGCTGGACCCTGAGTTACAGGTCGATTCCTGGACCGGCGCTTCCGGGCCCGATGAGATCAACGGGTTCCACGGACTCGGTGGCGCTTGCACTGCTTCGGTGTATGGTCCTGGCGAAGTCCAGGAGGGTGGAGCTGAGTTTGGGGAGCTCGTCCTGAGGCAACCCATATCTGGTGTAGTCGGTGGTGGGCAGGGTTCGGTGGCGGGCCATGGAAGTGGCCAGTAGCGGCAGGTCAACGTTCGGGTCCCGTCGCTGGCACAGTGTGATGAGCTGCTTGTGCGTGAATCGGCCGCTGGCAATGATCGAGTACGCGTCGAGGTAGTCCCGGGCGTAGCCGCGGGAGTAGACCGCGAGCAGTTTGGAAGCAACCGAGTCTTTCAGGGAGAGTACCGGTCCGACGTCGATAATTGCCGGGGAGTTCTCCCACCAGTCCAGGCCAAGGTCGATAACAACGGCGTCATCATCACGGCCCACGGTGACGCTGGCGAATTCATCATATTGGCGCGTTATCTCGACCGTGTAGCCTACGGATTCGAGCGCTGCGGTCATTTTCCGCACCGAAGCAGCGAACGTGGCCGGCGTGTGCCGGCGGTGCAGTGCGAAGAGGTCGATGTCTTCGGATGGGCGTGAGCTGATGCCGTGTTCTGCCAGTGCCTGCCCACCCGCGAGGAGGAAGCCGTCAGCCGCCAGGACGTCCAGGGCGGTCTTGGCGGCTATTCGCTGAGCTTGGTCCACGAGGGGTGCTCCTTGGCTTCGGTGTATGCGGGGAGCTCCGGGAAGACTGCTTCCCAGGCGCCTCTGCAGCGGGTCGGCAGGAGCATCGTCGACCAGAGTTTGGCGAGCCGTTCGGCATTGACGATTCTGCAGATTTCTTCGACTGATCCAGAGTTCTGAAGTGTCAGCTGGTAGAGGGCTGAGCAGCTGGCGTCGTCGTCAATGTTGTAGTGCCGTTCCGGGCCCCAGTCGAGGTGGATTGGCAGCTCCACAGTCCCGAAGGCGGGTCCTTGTAGGTCCTCCAATTTGTCGGGAACCAGGTAGACCAGGGAATCGGCAATGGTGCGTCTTTCCGGCGCAGCGCCATGGACGTACTCCCTCAGACTTGCACGGACCCGCTCGGAGACCGTAGTCCCCTCCCTGGTGGCCTTGCCATGCGCTGCTTCCCATAAGGGGTCCTCGACACGGACTGTTCGTCGCGTTGTTCCGGCTGACATGATCTGCTCCCGATTCGTTGCGTTTGGCCCAGTCTACTGGGTGTCATGACACCTTGGTAGATGTCATGACACCCATCGAGAATTGTTGGCTAGAGTTCCCATGCCGCGTCGATGTCGGCAGGTTGAATTTCGTCCGGACCAGGGGTAGGTGTGCGATCCCAGTCGACGGGTATTGTCTCCAGCGTGTCCAGGTTCTCGAACTCTTCCGTGAGCTGTTCGGCGAACCTGAGACGTTCGTCGTCCTCAGCGAAGGAGACGTTCGCCCAGACGTCCTCGGGTTCGGCGCTGTGGGCGTTCGTGGGGCGGGGAGGGAGGTGCTTTCTGGCCCGTTCGTAGTAGTCGGTCATGGTTTTGTCTGTGGATTTAGGTGGTGTTCCCCATGGTGTTTCGGCGTCCTGTTGGCCGGATACTTCCCGCCAGGCCGTGACGGCACGCACGGTTGCTGGGAAGTTTTCAGTCTCTTGGTGTTCCTCGCGCAGTTCGTTGACCCAGTCGGGGGAGTCATCCCCTGCCAGTGGAGGGATGAGCTGATCCAGGCGGGCGCTGATTTTGTCCTGTAGAAGCTGTTGGATGCGCCGGCCTTCGGCTGTTGCCGGTGCGAAGGCGGCGGTGACGACGCCGACGTCGGATCTGGGGGAATCGGTGGCGGATTCCGTTGTGGCGGCCTTGAGCATTTCCTCAACACTTGCGTTTTCCGGGTTGGCACTGTTGAGGGGCGGGCCGGCGTGGACGAGGGCGGTGAAGAGCCTGTCCGTGGTGATCTCTTCTTTCCGTTCCGGACTGAGGTTGGCGTCCAGCCAGTCGAGCATGGTGGAGGTCTTTTCGGAGGATCCGGCATAGTCGTATTCGAAGACCATGCGGGCGAAGTCGTTGGCGTAGCCGTGCTCGGCGTCGCGGACTTCGTGGGCGGTCATCTCGTGTGCCTGATTGCCAAGGACACCTTTCAGGACGGCCATCGCATCTTCGGGAAGGATCTTGCGGACCATGCCCCACTCGTCGGGTGCGTGCTCTTCTTCTGGATCCGGAAGGTCCACGTAGCAGGTGTTCCCGTGTCGGCCGCGGGTCATGGCGACGTAGAACAGTTCGCGTGCGAGTCCGGGTGAGACGACGGTGTGCGCCGAATCGACGGTGACGCCCTGGGAGCGGTGGGAGGTGCAGGCGTAGCCGAGTTCTACAGAGGCGTGGAGGTAGTCGGGGTCCAGTTCAATGAGGGCGCCGGTATCGGTGCGGGTGGCGGTTACCGATCCGTCGGGACGGATCGTGGTCACGGCCAACCGTGTTCCGTTTTTGATGAAGTGCCCCTCGGAGTCTTTGAGCCGGCGGTCGTTCTGTCGTGCAAGGATCAGGTCGCCGGTGCCGGCCACCCCGCTTCTGAGATTGACGCTGGTTTCCAGGTTCACTCGGCCGGCGGCGGCGAGGTCCAGCTGGGCGCGGATGTTCAGGTCGTTCACGGTTCCGTTGTCTCCTGCGATGAGCAGGCTGGCGGTGATGTCCTCTTTGGTGTCTTCCATCCATGCTTGGTAGGCGCGGTCCGGGGCGGTCCCTTCGGGGCATCCGTGGATCCTGCCTTGTTCGAGGTAGGTCGCCAGGATGTCCGGGTCCCCGGTGCGCAGGCGCAGGGATGCTGTCCGTTCCCATTCGGCGCTGAATCTCCAGACGCTGGTCAGGATGGGCGGGTTGGTGTTGCGTTCCAACCATCCTAGAAACCCACCGGCTTCGACGGCGTCGATCTGGGCGGCGTCTCCCACGAGCAGGAGTTTGGCCCCGGCGTCATCTGCTTGGCGGGCGAGTTCGGCCGCGGCGGCAGTGCCGACCATGGATGCTTCGTCCAGGATGACGAGCTGACCTGGCCGCATCCGGTATTTGGCTTGCTCGGCGTACTTTGTGGCGAGCCTGGTGCATGCGGCGTTGAGGCGGGTCTGTGCCCTGTCCCTGGCCCCTCCTTTCGCTGGGGATCCTTTGATGGAGGATTGGTGCCGGTCCACGATGGCTTCGAGCTTGCTGATCTGCACTGCCCGGCGCGCGGCGCCGTCACCGACGGATTCGTACAGCCACTTGGCGACGTTGTCTGTGGGTGCGTCTATTTCCTCCCCAAGGACGGCGGCAGCGACGGCCGAGGGTGCGAGCCCGATCACGGAACCTGTTCCGTGGGTCCCTTCCCAGACATCGCGTACGGCTTTCATGGTCGTGGTCTTGCCGGTCCCGGCTGGGCCGATGATGCCGTCGATGGCCGTCCCGCTGCACAGAACTGCCTGCGCAGCTGCGGCCTGATCCTCGCTTAGGGGCCGGCCTTCCCTGGTCCGCGCCAGGGTGAGTGCTGTCCGGGTTTCGTCCGCGTCCAGTGCCGGCGCTGTTGCTGTTGTCCCGGCGATGAGGAATGCCTCGTCGTCCAGGATCTGTGTGGTGGTGAACCGCTTCGTTTCCTCGTGCTCGAAGGAGCTTCGGCCGCGGATGCTCAGGAACGGGTTTCCCGCTTCGGGCATGGACATACGTTCCGGGCTGAGGGCGACGGCTGTCACGGCTGCTGCTTCGACCACCCGGTCCACGAGCTGTTCCCGGTCCGCCGCGGATCCCATCCGTACCCCACGGAGCAGCCGTTCCGTAGAAGCAATCAGGTTGGCCCGGGTGAACGTGGTCCGTCGGCTGCTTGCGTCGTGGAGGCAGAATTTGCCCAAGGCGTCCACGACGTCCTGACCAAGGTCGGCGTTGGCGACGACTGCGACGTCATGTCCTACCGCATCCCGGATCACGCTGGCGGGGGAGTAGCCGGAGTCAAGCGCGCGTTGACGCCAACCGATCATCTTTTCCGGAAGCGACTCCGTTGAGGGCTGCTTCGCGGTGCGGGAAAAGAGGGTCGCTTGCTGGCGCATCTTCAGAACCATCGCCTGGGGAGGGCGTTTACCATACTGCTCCACCCATTCCGCCACCAGGGTATCGGTCAGGGCTTCGACTTCCAGTGACCTGGACGAGAACTCAGTGATGAGCCCGTCCGGGATGCCTGCCAGTTCCGCGCGGGCGTCCCGCGGATCCTTGTCCGCTTCTCCGAGCTGCTTGAGTAGGTCTTCCGCGTCCGTGCCGGCGAGCCCGGCGGTTCCGTCGCGGATCTCTGCGACGGCTCCGGTGCGGTCATAGATCCGGTCGAAGAGGATGCTGTTGTACTTCTCCGAGACGGCGACCATGTTCCGGTGCAGCGTGTAGGAATCCAGAGTGACCCATTTGCCGTCGCTGACCCGGCGAACACGGTTGGCGATCACCGTATGCGTGTGCAACTGGGGATCACCGGCACGGGAGTCCCAGTGATCAAACATGGAAGCAATCGCTCCTTCGACCGCCACCCACGCAACACCGCCATGACCGGCGCGTGCCTGGATGACGTTTCTCTCCAGCCAGTCCATGCATTCTTCTACGGCCTGCTTGTGGGCCTCGTAGAGGTCTGCCTGCAGCTTCGGATTCGCCAATGCCCAGAGGACACTGACAGATTTGGGCGGGCTGAACGTCAGGTCGAAACCGGCCACCGCTTCACGTGCTGCGCGTGCCGCGTTGCCTATCGGTGTCTTCGCTCCTTCCGGGGCAGTTGCGGCCGTGATGGGACGGGCCCCGAGCTCCTTACCGGACTCAGGATGTGTGAACTGCTCATAGATGCTCTTTGCCGCCCACTTGGTGACCTGCTGGCCGGACACCAGTCCGACACTTTCCAGGCCTCGACCGGCCCACCGACCGGCTGGGGCCTGTGTCTCGGTGTAGTACGCGGTGAGGTCCCTGGTTCCGATCTGTGCGCCGTCGCCGGCGGCCGCCGATTCGAGGTAGTAGTCGATGTTGATCCGCCCGATACTGACTGTCATTTCTTTCCCGCTTTCTTCTGTTGTTCGTTGCGCCAGGAAGCCCATTGCTGCAGGGTCCGCTGGTCGGCTTCGGCAAGGGTCCGACCCTTGGTGCTTTGGTAGAGCTTCTGGCACAGCCGGTCCCACGATTTGTAAACCTGCGCTGCCGCCTTCGTTTGGTGCATGGTCTGGTCGTACGCCGTGCGCAGCTGCTTCTGTTTTGCCGCCAGCTGGGCGTAGGCGGCATTGCCGTCGGCAAGGCGAGCACGTAACTTGCCGACAACGGCGGCATCTGCCGCTGCCGCCCGGACCCCGTCCCTTTCCCCGGCAGCGGCAAGTTGCCGGCGCAGGTCCGTGATCTCCTCACGGAGGGCGGCAGTCTTTGCCGCCTGCTCCGCCACTACGGCAACGGCGCGGCGACGCTCGGTATCAACGGCAGCTTCCAGGGACCGCACCCTTGCCTTGTACTTGTCTCTGGACTCCCGTACCCGGTACTTCCCGGCCGTGGCACCCCGGACTTCCTCGGCCAGCGAGGCCACACGCCTGGCCAACCGCAAGGCCGTCTCAGCGGGCACCGGATCCGCGACAGGCATCCCCCGCCGACGTCGGGACTTGGCCGTCTGCACGCACTCCGTGCGGCAGTAGATGCTTCGTTTGTCCCGTGAATCTGGCAGGGGCCCGTGGCATTTCGGGCACGTCCGGGAGGGCAGTACAAGGTCTTCCATGCCCTGTTGTTCGTTCCCCGCCCGGAAACTGTGTGTGAGATCGGGGTGTCAGAAGACCCCGGTGTGCACCTTGGTGCCAGAGGTGTGAGTCCTTTTTCGTACCTTGAGCCTCCTATGGAGGCTCTGCTTCTCTATGGCTCCTCTGGGGGCTGCATTGATGTCTGGTCGGGGCTGGCTCTGATATTGAGTCGTTGGTCCCTCATTGGTCTTGAGGTTGTCCTGGCAGGTTCGTACGGCCCGTGCTGCCAACAGCCCCGACCTCGACCGCCCCGGATCCAGGATGTGCCCGGTGCCCGCTCACCCACGGTGAGCCGAATAACCAAAGGCGCCGTGGGCATTGGGTGCAGCCGGTCACATGGGTCCCGGCGTCCATCTGTGTGCGGGAAAAGCCCAACGGAAATAGCTTTTGCCGTGCACCTGTGGGCGCCGGGCAACCGAACCCACCCACGACGACGCAGCAGGAAACGCGCCCGCGCAGCGGACCCCCATCATCTTGGGCGAACCAATCTCCCAAGATGACCACAACGGCACCCTTCGGTGCCGGACACCAAGGCGAGCCAACAAGCCGTTGGACGTGTACCGAAGACACCGGACGAAGTCCAGGGCCAAGCGGCAGCGGCAGCGTCCGGCGGCAAGCGGCAAGCGGCAAGACGTCCGCCGCACAACGGCGGCCACGGCAGCGGCAGCGGCAAGCGGCAAGCGGCAAGACGTCCGCCGCACAACGGCGGCCACGGCAAGCGGCAGCGGCAGCGGCAAGCGGCAAGACGTCCGCCGCACAACGGCGGCCACGGCAAGCGGCAAGACGTCCGCCGCACAACGGCGGCCACGGCAGCGGCAGCGGCAAGCGGCAAGACGTCCGCCGCACAACGGCGGCAAGCGGCAGGGTCCAGGCAAGCGGCAAGGCGGCCAGCGGCAAGGCGGCAGCGGTTAATAAACGGAGAAGGGCCGGCTGGTGGGCCGGCCCTTCTCCGCTCCTCGGCAAAAGGAAATCTGTGGTTCAGCTTAGCTGAATGGGAAGGGCTGTGCAGCCGCCTGGGAACACCGTTGTCCTGGCGGCGCGGCACCTGGTCTGGTTCGGAATGGGTGCGGTGAACGGCGGTCCGTCGCTGGTGAGTGGCTGCTGTGGTTCGCACCTAGCGGCGGACCGCCCGACTTCTGGGAGGTTCTCTGCCCGTCTCGTGGTGAGTGGGGCGGGGCCTTGCCGGGCGGTGGGGGTTCCCGCCCGGCAAGGGATCGTTACGCGGCCGCTTCGTCCTCGACTGGCTTGGCGCTGTCAAGGATCAGCTGCTCGACCACACTCGCGGTGTATCCCCACGTGATCAGCTGGTTCAGGTAGTCCCGGTGAGTCTGGCTTGGGGACCGCCACGAGTCCTTGGCGATGGTCTTTTCATACCCCGCGCAAACCAGCGCGATCAGGGAAAACTCCGGTCGTGCTGTGGTCTTGGCGACGTGCTCACGGAGGGGGTTCCATGCCCACGCGTTGGACTCTTCGAACTTCGCCCCGATCATGTCAGCGGCTACCTTGCCCTCGTACCCGCTGGCCGTTTCGGAGTGATGGGTGATGGCGTGGAGGGTGAAGTACTGCCAGCCCTTCGGCGCCTGCTTCCTCGCCAGCAGGGTTTTCACATATTCCCGGCGGACGGTGGTTCCTGACTGCATCAGCTTGTTGTTCTGGATCAGGGTCTTCCTTTCGGCTTTCTGTTCCTCTGTCATGGGGCCTTTGTTGGCTGATGAGGAGCCGTAGCTGTACCGGAGGGTGAATCCGAGGTCTTTCCATCCGGCCACCACCGGGGCGGTGGAGTGGGTGCCGTTGTAGGCGGTGGTGATGGCCACGGCATTGGCGTCCTCCTCGGTGGCCGGTTCCCCGTCTGCGCGGTTCAGCGAGGTAACCCGGACGTTTTCGCTGTCCTCGTCGTAGCCTGCCGTCTCCACGACGGTGGTACCTGCCGCCTCCAGTTCGGCCCTCAGAGCCGCGAGGGCCGCCGCGCGGTCGCGGCGGTCCCTCAGCTGCTGGGTGACGTGGGCGAGCATGTCGGGCTCATCCCTGATGACCGATTCCAATTCCTCAACCGCGTCCTCGTCCGACTCAAACTCCGCCAAAATCAGGGCCGCCTCAATCGTGTAACCCTTGCCCAGGGCGGCGGATCCGCTGTCGGTGGACTTGGCTTTGAGGGCGCTTTCCACGGTGGTCCTGGTCCGTCCGGTCTTCTTCGCGATCGCGGCCGCCGACACCCCGATCAGTGAAAGCTGGTGGTAGGCGTCGGCTTCGTCCGCTTGGGTCAGCTCGGCGCGCTGGATGTTCTCCACTACCTGCGTGACGATGCGTTCGGCTTCCTCGGGGCTGTCGGTGACCATTACCGGAACGAGGGGCCGGTTAGCTTCGACGGCGGCGAGGGTGCGGCGCTGTCCCATCAGGACGTGCACCGCGCCGTCGTCTTTGCGGTGGGCGATGACGGGTTCGAGCACGCCGTGTTCTTTGATGCTGGCGATGAAGGCGGGAGTCAGGGCTGCGTCCTTGCGGACGTTGGTGTCAACGGTCAGGGTTGCGGGGTCGAGCCATTCGAGTGTTGGTGTTGCGTTCATGGTGTTGCTCCTTCTTGCCGAGAAGTTGGGTGGGCGGGGGCGGCCAAGGTGACCGGCCAGCTTCCCCGTTCCCCCGTTGTTTTTTGGTTGCTGGCAAGCTCGCTTGCTCGGCGGCCGACGGAGCCCTGTCTACCCGCAGGGCAAGGTGGGGGAAATTCCTGGAGGAGATCAGCGACGCAGGAGCGCCGGAGGGAAATTCCCGCACCGCAGGCCCCGACGAAGGAGGGGCTAGACGGGGTGGAGCGGACGCCTACAATCCGGAGGACAGCAACCAAAAGACGTCGTAGACAAACAGGGCCAGGGTGTCCGGAGCTCTGCGACGGCGCGCCCTGGACCCAACAGCCGGCCGCGAAGCGGACGCCCATTCTGTTCTTGAAGGGGGTTGAGGACCAATCGCTAACGTGACTTTCCCGAGCATTGGTCCTCAACCCCCTTGAACACCAAAGAGCCGGCACCCAAACGGGGACCGGCTCTTTGGTGTTCCTCGGCAAAAGGAAACCTGGGTGCAGCGTCTTTGCTGCCTGGTGTCAGAAGTTGTGGTGTTCCTGGGCGTGGGTGTAGTCCACTGGGCCCAGGGTTTCGCCGGCTGTGAGCAGCCGCAGTTCGATGACGTCCTCCGCGGGGCTTGCGTCAGGCGCCGGCTTGTCGTCCTCGGTCAGGATGTATTCGGTGCTCATGCTCGCGCTCCTGTCGGTGCAGTTCTTCTTGTGCGCTCACTGTAACCGTCGATCCTGCGCATTGGCTGGGTTTCGGGCTGCGCCCGCGGAGGAGGCCACCCCGCCGCTGAGAGGGCCGGGCCGGATCGTTGACGTGATCCGGCCCGGCCGTCGTGTCGGTTAGTTCTTGGGCCGCTTGTAGGACGTTTCAGCGTTCCGGGCGACGTCCGCGACGTGGCCGCGGTTGATTAGTTCCCGAAGCAGGACCGCGAGGCGGAACCCGGGTACGTCCTCGGCTGCCAGCTTCAGGTACCGGTCGGCCTGGGTTCCGTGGCCTTTGAGCCATTCCAGCCAACCCATCAGGGTCAGCATGGGTGCGCGCTGCCCTGCGGGTACGGCTTTCATCAGCTCGAACGCGATTTCCTGGGCGCGGTCCACCCGCTTCCAGTCGGGGCGTCCGGTGAACTTCCCGGTCACGACGTCCCCAAATCTGCCGTTGTGGGTGGTGATGGTGTCGCGGAACAGGAAGTCCCTGATGAGCTTGTGCTGGAACGCAGCCGCGAGCTTGCGGGCGGTGTCCGTGTCCGGCATGTCCGTGGCGTCCAGCGCGGCCGCCCACGCTTCGCCCGCGGCCGCCAGGTCCTCCTCGGTCCCCTCGGGTGCCTCCACACGGGGTGCCCGGTTGCCCAGCAGCGCGGGGTTGTAGACCTCGATGTCGGTGGCGGAACCGAAGTAGGTCAGCGTGGCGTTGGCATTGCTGTCCCTTATCGCGTCCAGCGGGTACTTGTCGTCTGCGCCGAACTCAGCCCAGAAGGTGCCGGTCACGAGCCAGACGTTACGTACCGGCATCCGGGCCGTGGCGAGTTCGTTGGTCAGGGCCGCGACGTGTGCGGCGTAGGGGTAGAGCTGGCCGTCGGTGCCGGTCTCATCCGTGTAGACAATGACGTAGCTGGCGGTTGCCTCCTCGTCGTTTGCCGCGTAGGTGGCCAACATTTGCGCGTAATCCATCGGCTCGGCCTCGGCCGGGGCGTCCACCCGCAGAGTGGCGCCAAGGGAACCGGCGCGGGCGGTGACCACTACGAAGGATTCCGTGGGGTTCGTGCCCAGCAGGTGCGGGACCGTTGCGAGCAGGTCCGCGGAGCCGGTGATGGTGAGTTTGTCAGTCATGGTTTCTTGTCCTTCTTGCCGAGAAGTTGGGTGGGCGCGGGCGGCCAAGGTGACCGGCCAGCTTCCCCGTTCCCCCCGTTGTTTTTTGGTTGCTGGCAAGCTCGCTTGCTCGGCGGCCGACGGAGCCCTGTCTACCCGCAGGGCAAGGTGGGGGAAATTCCTGGAGGAGATCAGCGACGCAGGAGCGCCGGAGGGAAATTCCCGCACCGCAGGCCCCGACGAAGGAGGGGCTAGACGGGGTGGAGCGGACGCCTACAATCCGGAGGACAGCAACCAAAAGACGTCGTAGACAAACAGGGCCAGGGTGTCCGGAGCTCTGCGACGGCGCGCCCTGGACCCAACAGCCGGCCGCGAAGCGGACGCCCGTCTACCTGATTGAAGCGCAGCGGAAACCAGGGGCGAGCCCTGCGAGCATGCCTGTCATCGCGGATCCCGCGGTGCCCCCTCGCGCAGGCGGCTGCCCTGGCCGAGACCCGGACGCACGGGGGGACCTGTCCGAATTGCAGGAACTCCTACACACGACGTTTACCGGCAAAATCACGGATTCCACGTGTTCTAGGGTTTTTTGGTTCGCCGCGGTGACCAGGTGTCGGCGGATCAGCGACTGTAGGTATTCCACAGTCCGCGCTTTAGCCCGTGTTCATGCCCCACTGTGGTCAGGCGGAGCCCCTCCGCGCAGCTCACGGCTGTCCACACTGTGCATAACCCCGGGCTAGCCTCAATGCCGTTCGGTTAAGGGCGGGGATTCGGTGTCAAGATCCTCGTGGTGAGTGTTGCGGGGTAGGTGCGGCGGTCGACGTTTCGTTCTTTGGCCCGGTATTTGGAGATCGCGCGTTTGATAACCCGTGGTCGGGTTCGTATGCGGCGGGCAGGCAACGGCTCGGCGAGGATCGCCGTACCGATGCGTCCAATGAGGTCGATGGTGGCCCCGGCCGCGGTCCCGTAGGCGTGGACCACTTGGTCGCGGGCTGTCCTTAGGGCAATGCTGAAGGACAATCGATCGGGATCAATCCCGGGGTGCTGCAGGGCCGCGTCGGTCATTGCGGTGCGCAGCACCTGGTAGCAGGTCAGCAGTGCCCAAGTCTCTTGGATGACGGCGCCCGGGTGTCTGCCACGCAGCACCCGCCCGCCCAGGATGCGTGATTTCAGCTCGCAGTACGCCGTTTCGATCTCCCACCGCTGATGATAAAGCCTGGTCAGTGCGTGCGCCGGGGCCTGAAGGGGGTCGAGCATGGTGGTGACCAGGCGGTATTCGGCACTGCGGGTTCCTGCCTCCGTCGTGACGGTCAGTACGGCGTCGATGACCCTCACGCATTGGCCCGCGGCACTGGAAAGGTAGGAACCATCGGACAGGGGCCTCAGGACCGGCAGTTTCATGGCATTGGAACCGGTCTTGGCCCGGAAGAGGAAGTCCGCCCCCGTTTGGGCTACGTCGCGGAAGAAGCCGTAGGTGGCGAAATTCCTGTCCCCGAGCAGCACCATGCCCGGGTGCAGGCAGGAGGTGATTTGGCGGGCGTAGGTCAGCTCGCCCACGGCATCGGTGCCGAAGGCCGCCTCGATCACTGAACGGGTGCCGGCAGTGAGGATCGCGACCAGTCGAATCATTGGGTACCCCGGCTCCCCGTTGGGGCCACTGCGCGCTTTGGGATACCGTGCCCGGTTGGCTTCCGTGTCGGCCACGGCCAGTTGCGTGCCGTCGATCGCCACGACCAGTCGACCCGCAAACCGTGTCGTATGTTGGGAACCAGCCACCGCCGGCCCCTTGACGAAGGTAAACAACTCACGCAGCGGTGCCACTCCAACACGGCGCATCGCTTGGCTCAGCGTCGAGGCAGCAGGGCTTCTCGCCGGCAACGACAGGCCGCAGACCAGGCGCGAATAGACCTGCCTCCATCCTTGGTCAGCGAACAGAACCCCGGCAAGCAACAAGTAGATCACCACCCGCGAGGGCAGTTTCCGTACCCGGCGTTCCTTGCCGCCAGCAGTCTCGATTGCGGCATCAACCATTTCGACCGGGATGATCTGGGTAAGTTCCCCGAGGTGGCCCGGCGCGAATACGTCCGGAACATGATTAATGGCAGAATCAGACACAGTGGCTCCCGTGTGGGTAGATCAGTCTTGGAGGACCGAACTACTCAACAGGAGCCACACCCAAATGCCCCGGTGACACGCCGACTTGACGCCAGACCCAGAACCCTAACCGAACGGCATTGGGGCTAGCCTCCAATGATATAGCCGCCGTCCTGCGGAAGGGGTGCAGGACGGCGGCGGTTTGTTGGGTGCTGCGTGGTCAGAGCCCGTCGATGATGAGGGCGGCTGCGTTCATATAGGCTTCCTTGGTTTTGGTGTTGAGTGCTTCGTAGACGATTTCGTCACCGTCGTCCAGCGCCGGGTCGAATGGGATGACGACACAGTCCCGGACGTGGGCCTTCATGCCGTCGATGATCCGCTGGAGCCGTTCCGCGTTGGCGTTGGATGGCTGGTTGATGATTGCGATTCCGTTGGCGAGCTTGTCCTTGTGGCCCTTGGAGATCAGGTCATCGATCGTGGCGAATGCTTTGCGGGCGCCGTCTTCCTTGTTTGTCGTGACGATAACGAGGATGTCTGCTGCGTCGGCGGTTGCTTCCCAGGTGGAGGCGTTGGTGGCGTTGCCGGTGTCGATCAGGGTCAGGTGGTAGAACTCCCTCAGCGCGGCGTGGGCGTCGCCGAAAGTGTCCCGGTCGATGCGGGCATGGTTACCGGCCTTGTTCGCGCTGGAGAGGACGTGGAACTTGTTCTCGCCCTGGGGCCGGACGTAGTTGACGAGCCGTTCGGCACCGCCGGGGGAGCGGACTTCGTCAATGTTGTCGAGCAGATCGATTACGGTGCGGTCGTGGTTGGCAGTTGCGGCGCGCTCGGCCAGATTGCCCTGGTTTTCGTTGTTGTCCCACGCGACGACGTTGCCGCCGCGGATCCGTCCGATGGTGGCGGCAAGCAGGAACGTGGTCGTGGTCTTGCCCACGCCGCCTTTGATGTTCATTTCACTGATGGTCTTGTGGCTGTCCAGGCCCCGCTGGATCGCGTTGCGCCAGGACCGGAGCTGCTGCTCACGCTGGCCGGGGCCAAGTTTTGTGAATAGGGACCGGTTCATCACGCCGCGGACGCCGATCTGGGCCGGGCCGGTCGGTGCAGGCTGCTTCGCGCGGCTGAATCGGATGGCTGCGGACTCGTCCGGGCCTGCAGGGGCATCCGCCCGTGCCGCCTTGATCTCCGGGGCGGGGGGAGCTGCCGGCGCCGCCTGTGGCTGACGGACGGGCTCGACGAGCTCTTCGAACTCCGAACCACCATGGGTTTTGATGTCCGCGACGTGAACGGCAACGGCACGGTTCTGGCTGTTTGCGAGAAGCTGGGCATCGTTGAGTGCGGTTTCAATGCTCGGTACCAAGTAGGAGCTCTGTCCGGGGACCGTAACGATCCAGGAGTGGTAGTTCACTGTCCACTCAGCGGAAGGGACATCCTCTACCTCTTCTACAACAGATCTGTCCGCATGGATGATGATCGTGTTTCCAAGAGCGGGTTCCGAGGCCTTGTAGCCCTGCTGCTTGACCATGATGGACCCGCCTTGCAGGCTGGCGGTCTGGACGAGAACTTTATGGGCGTCTGACGCTGTCCTGGCCGGTATGGAGGTGCCGTGACGGTCGATGATGTTCGCTTGTGGGGCGACCTTCATGGTGAGTTGATTCTGATGGTTCTCGCTCATTGTTTCCCTTCCTGAGGCGGAGTCTTGCTGTAGGAATCCGATCCGGGGCGGCCACGTGCATGTCAGTACCGGACATCGGAAAGGGCCGGCAGAGCGGGCGCTGCGCCGGCCCTTAGTGGTTTGAGGGTCAGGCGACGTCGGGGCCGTGCGTGGTGAAGGTGGCAGGGACGCTGGCTTTGAACTCTACGATGCTGGCTTTGACGCGTTCTGGCTGGAAACCGGTCCATGTAGCGGTGTCTGTGACGACGACGGGGAGTTGCTGGTGGCCGGCGGCCTTCAGCCTGGCCTGCGCTGTTTCGTTGTTGTCGATCATGACCGTTTCGTAGGCCACGCCGTCACGGTCGTAGAGGCGTTTGGTCATGGCGCATTGCGTGCAGCCGCGGCTTGAATAGATTTTGATGCTCACGGGCTCCTCCTTCTCGGGCATGAGTGCCGACCTAGAACGGGTTCTCGGTCTCGACGTGATCGTCTGCGTCCTCAAGAGCCGTGCTGACAAGTTCCTCGACGTCCTCGGCGTCGGCGTCGGCGTTATCGATCCACCACCTGGCCCGGGTGATTGCTCGCGCCAGGACGAGGATCCGTTCCTCAAAGTCCTCGGCACTGAGCGTTTCGTCCGCGTCAACCGTCAACGCCTGCAGCGCCGTGGAAAGAAGCTCGTACCGGACCCGTGTCGCCCACGGAATCTGCTTCTCACTGCCCTCAACCGGCGGCAACTGGTGGTCTGCCTCGAATGACTCGGCCTCAGCCAATGCCTGGGCGTTCCGTTCCGCGAGCCAGGTTTCCCGGCCGGCGGCGTTTTCCTTTGTGAAGCACCTGCCGCAGATCCGGTTCAGCCCCAGTCCGTAGGCATGGGCCTTACGTCGGCCCGCGGGGACCTTGGACAAGTCAGTTGCCTGGGTGTGCCCGCACTTGTACTTGATGCTCACTGTTGTAGCGATAGCCATGCGTTCCTCCTTGGTTGCGCGATGATGATCTGTTCACCTTCAACGAGCCCACACGCATGTCTGTCTACCAAACGGGTCACATGTGCTTTGCCTGGAACCAGCTCACGAATGATGCGCCTGCCAGAAGCAAAACGCCAAGGAAGCCGTTACCGAAGTTCCCGGCAAAGATCCCCGCAAGCAGGAATATGATGCCGGCCACGCCTAGGGCCAGCTTGAGCAGGCCGGTACCAAACCGTATCGGGTGCACAAATATGTTCCACATCAAGCCCAGGAGCAGCACCACCGCTCCCCCACCAATAATCCAAACCATCGCTCACGCCCTCTTTCATCTAGGTGGTCTTCATCTAGCTCGTCCCATTTCAGCCGTCAGGTGGCACAAATGTGCCACCTGACATCTCGATCTGTGCTGCATCCTTCCACGCGGCAACGACAATTTCGTCCGTTATTGGTGGTACTAGAGGCCAAGTTTTGCTTTGGCCGTGGTCCAGTCGGTCGCAATGGACCTGCTGTGCGGCCGTGAGGGTGACCCGGTGCTGGCACACCGCAGCGTTGAGTTGATTCTCTATGCCGTCCTTCGGGTTCTGAACGTGCGTAGCGCCCGCGGCGTTCGGATTTCGGGCCAGAGGTTCGAGGTGCTGCTTGCTCCCCCGAGTTCCAGAGGCACGATGTCGGCATCCGCTGGACTTAGTCCAGCCTCAGAAGAGCGTCACATTTCCGCTGGGCGCAGACGACCGCGAGGGTCCGCCGCAGATCAATACGAGTCACCAGCGATGCAACAACAATGAATGCACAGTGCAACCAAGGTCAGTCCGGAACTCATCGCACCCCCGCCCCAGACCCTTACTTATCGAGGGCCGGCAAGAGGATCTTGTCGAAGACCCACTGGATACTCCGGTCTTCAGCCGCAGCCGCACTCCTGAGCTTGTCCAACGTTTCCTTCGTCATCCGAAACGTGTAGGACTTGTTCTTTGGTTCCTTCTCAACGGGTGCGGCAGTTTGAATTTGCGCGGGCGGAGCGACTGGGACCGGCGCGGGCGGAGCGACTGGGACCGGCGCGGGCGGAGCGACTGGGAGCAGCGTCTCTGCCTGCTGGGCGAAAGCTTCGATTCGGGCTTCCTCATCCGGGCTGGTTTCACGCCGGCGGCGATTGGGGGTGGGGCGTGCGTTAGCCAAGGTTGATCATCTCCTGTACGAGTACCTGAATTTCGGCCTTGGCCTTGCTGTCGCTCCACTCCACGACTCCCCTACCGACTGGCATCACGTCCATGTAGGAACTGCGCTGGTAGATCGTGGTGTCGAACAGTGGGATCTCGGGGTAGTCACTGAGGATGTCGCGGGACTCGTCCAGACGCTTGTCCATGGCGTGGGTGGATGCCTGGGTGAACAGTCCACGGACTTCGAGTTCAGCATTGAAGTCCAGGATTCCTTCGACCACCTTGACGAACTTAGGCAAAGTGTCGAGGTCCAGCGGAGATGCTTTCATTGGGACGATCAAAAGGTCGGATGCGGTGGCTGCTGTACGCAGCTCCTGTGAGTCATAACCGCCTGTGTCGACGATGACAAAGTCAGCACTTGCCTCAAGGTCCAGAAGAGTGGCGCGCAGGTTTCCCTTCTTCTGCACACCAATCACTGCCGGCAGATCCGGACTACGCTCCTCGCGGTCGGCGACCCAGTTCGTCGTGCTGGCAATGGGGTCCGCGTCCACAACGGTGACCTTTTTGCCCAGACGTGCCAGTTCGGCAGCCAGGTTGACCGTAAGTGTTGATTTTGAACACCCGCCCTTGAGCGAGCCGATGGTGAGAATCATGAGGTGCGAGCCTTCCGTCCGCTGCAGTTTCGCTTAGTTGCATGCTAGTTGATCAGGTGGCCCCAACTCGTTCCATTCTTATTCGCAACAAACAGCGTTTCGGAATAGAACCAGATTGAAACTAGATCTAATCGTAATCACTTGCGAAGTTGAATGCAACTTGTTTGCAACCAGAATGAAACTAGATCCAAACGTAGCCAGTTGCAAAGTTGAACGCATCTTGTTTGCAACCAAACTGGTTGCAAGCGAGAACGCAACCAGGCTCTATCGCGTGCTTTTCGTATTTCGTTTCGTTTCGTATTCCGTTCTGCAACGAAAGACGATATGATGAAACTATGGGCGAGAACATTTTTGAAGTTGACGTGCGTACGTGCCGGTTTCCGGGGTGCCCGCGCCCCGTCATGGCTTCCCTAGCCAGCACCGGCCGGCCGCCGGAGTACTGCGATGACCCGACCCATACGCGCGCGTCGGCTTGGCGGGCGCGGCAGCGCCTCAGCGAAGACACCGCCCGCGCCGCCGAGACACGGCCCGTGGATACCGCGCGCCAGCGAGCCAGCGAGATCACCGGCCAGGTGACCGGGATGATCGAGCACCTCGGGCAGCAGCTGACGACGCTGGTCGAGGAGCTACGCACCGTAGGAGACCCCGAGGCGGCAGAGGCACAGATCGAATCAGTAGCAAGCGAAGCCGCCGAGCAGGTGGCTACCGCGAACGCCCGGGCCGCCCGTGCCGAGCAGGCTCAGCGCCGGGCTGGCGCCGAGAAGGACGAAGCCGATGCCGCAGCCGAGGAAGCAACTCGGCAAAGTGAAGAACTGGCTGAGGCGCTGGCCGGCGTCAACGCCGAGCTGGCCACCGAGCGCGAGGAGAAAGGCCGGCTTGCTTCCGAGCTCGCCGAGGCCCGTGTGGCTGCGGCGGCCGAGCGGGAGCAAGCTCAAGCCGAAGCTGAGCAACTACGGGGTGACCTGGAATCCACCCGGGCCCAACTGAGACAGGTTGAGCAGGAACGTGACGCAGTGACCCGACGGGCCGAGGCTGCGGAACGGGCCCGTGCCGAGGCAGAGCAGCAGGCAGGCGCCGCCGAGAGCCGCGCCAAGGCTGAGGAGGCGCGCGCCGGCCGCGCAGAAGCCGCGACCGGCGAGGTGCGGGGACAGCTTGAGGGTGCCCGGGCCGACGTCGAGCACATACGAGAGACGATGGCCGACCTGCGCGGCACTCTGGCAACGTTGACCGCCGAGCGCGAAGCGGCCAGAGCCGACATCGAACGTGAACGCGTCCATGGGGACCAACGCGTTAAGGACCTCCACGACACCTACCGCCGCCAAATCGACCAACTGCGCGACGAACTAACCCAAGCCCGCGAGACACCGACCAAGGAACGCCGAACCTCTCGCCCGCGCACAGCGGGAGAAGGACAAAGCCCAACGGTGTAGCCCGCTGACCCTCCTGTGTCTTTGGCCCTAGCTAAGGCGGTGGCGCGAATCCCGGGCACCGACGCGTTGCCGGGCTAGCCTTGAATGGTGAGTAGGTTCGAAACAGACCGCGCCTTCCAAATGGACGGCACCATGTACGAACACGCCGACCGCCGGCCAGACCACACCGGACACACAGTCCACAGGTTCACATACAAGCAGGAACCGGAAGTAATCGCCCAGGTTCCCCTGGTTGACGGCGGACCCTTGGAAGTCCACGGGTACGCCACATTCTGGACTCAAGAAGAGGTCGATGTGGCCTGGACCGATGACCGTGGCAGCACCTACCAATGCTGGGTTCCCGCTTCACAGGTACGCCGGCCCTCGCCCGGCGAATGGCACGGAAACTACCTCCCCCGATAAGACAACTGTCCTCACGAGCCGGTGATCCAGTGATGAAACCGGAGGGGCATCGTCCAGGAACAGCTGCGCCACCTCAGCGAACTCTGAACAACCCAGGCGGGTCACGGCGGTCACAAGCCATCGCCGCACGGTCTGACGCCATCCAACGCTCGTTACTGGTCGGCTTGCTCCCCTGGCGCGCCCTGCACTTCTCACAATGCCCACAGATTCCACCAGCGCACGCAGCCGGAGCCTGCACCGGCCACTCACGCAGTGTGGCCACTCCGCGCGCCCTACGCCTGACGACACGGGACCCCGCTTCATCCCGCCACTCAAACGGCACCCAATCGTCAGCAAGTTCGCGCGGATTGTGCGCCCAGATCGCTGCATACGCCTCTCCCCATGCAGCCGCCGACCCCCATACCGGCACAACCTCAGGGCATCGGTGACCATCCCGCCAGTGGCGGGCCACCGTGCTCTTGGGGACGCTCAGCGCGGCCGCCACCTCTCGGATCGACATGCCAGCTTCCCGCGCGTCATACACCGCCATATGCAGCAGGCTCGCCTCAAACGAATCGGCGACGCTCGCACGTTCGCGTGCGAGCCGGTACGCCTCCGCGGAACTGATGAACTCCGACATAGTTTCACTCCCATCGCGTCCCACGGTGGGACACGGCTACTGTCCCACGGCGGGACAGTAGCCGTCAAACGCCCGTGGTAGCGAGGAGTTCAGGCACAGGGAGCGCTTGTTGCACAAAGGTCGGTTGGGGCCCTGGCTCAGGAGGCTGGATGCGTGACCGGCTTGGTGCGGGGAGCCCGAAGCGGGCACGGTGGCGTTCCCAGGAAGCGATGGTGGCCTGCTGCAAGGGTCCAGGCAAGGCCGCGAAAGCGGCGGCGCGTTCGGTGGTACGCAGGATGACGTCGTCGGGGGAGAACGCCTCGCGCCACCTGGCATAGCGGGCGGGCTCGTTGATGCCTGCGGCTGTGCGGCGGGTCGCGAACTGCGCTTTGAGCGCTTCTTGGGTAGTGAGAGGGAGCCGCTGGAAAGCCCGGGCGTGGTGTTCCTGACGTTCCTGGCGTTCTTCGGCCGGCAGGGTGTCCCACCAGGCTTGGTAACGGGCGTGGTCTTTGGCCAGGGCACGGCGGCGCTGTGCCGCCCACGTTCCTGATTGCCGCTGGCGGTATGCCTGCCGCTCGGCGTCAATCTGCTCTTCGAGCCGGTCAGCTTCTTCCGCAGCAGCTGTCGCGTGCTCAGGGGCAACCGTGCTGGTGGCAGTCCAGATTCCGTCACTGTCACAAAGGGCAAGGCCGGCGGCCGCGAGAGCCGTGAGGGAAGAGCGTCCGGTACGGAGGGTGCTGGGGCCGGCAGGAGTGTTCAGGAGCTCGGGCAGGGCAGCGGAACGGCAGAGGGGAGCAATCGCGGAGGGCCCGTTCTGGCGGAGTGTTTGCCAGAAGCGCCGTGCGGTGGGAGGCAGGGGCAGCCAGGTGGAGGAGCGGGGGAGGGGGGCGTGACTACGAGGTGGGGAGGATTCCAACACAGCTGTACCCTGTGCCGGAATCAGTTCAAACTCGAAGCTGCCGGTCTCAGGCGATGCGGGGTTCAAGGTGTCCCTGTGCAAGGTGCCGAGCTTGCCGTCGATGAAGCGCAAGGCTGCGCGGATCGCAGGGCGGAAAGCGATGCCCGTGTCCAGGACAAGGTTTCTCTCCGGAACCGGGACACGGAGTACACCGGTCCGTTCGATCCTGTCCAGGACGGCGTGCGCGACGGTGGCAAGGGTGTCTCTGCGTCGGACCGGGTACTCCCACAGCAGCACGTGCAGTCGCCGCCTGGCAGCGTCCACTATGGCCAGCACCTCCGGTGAAGCCTGATCAGCTGACCGGGCCGCCGTCGGATCCTCTGCGAAGAACGTCGTGAGGTCCTCTACACAGTGGTTCCAGACGTTGTTCACCCAGCGTTTCTGGTTCAGGCAGGCTTTGGGCATCGCGGACGGGTGCGCGGCGGACACGGCGTTCCAGGCTTGTGCGGGTGTGTAGCCGGCGACCACCATCTTCTTTGTCGCGATCAGCTCAAACGTCGACCCTGAATGGTCCATGCCACCGATCACCGGGCGGGTCCCGTGTGTAAGGTACTCGTCCCAGACATCCGGCAAAGTGCGGCCGCCTGGGACGGGGGAGGGGAGTGCTGCGCGGAGCCAGGAACCGGATCCGTCGCGCGCGGCCGTCTGGGACACGGAGGATCGGGAACGCTGGGACACACGCGCTATGTCACCATGGCTCCGTCGTCCAGTGCGTTTCGCGGCAGGGACGTCCGGGCAGGACCGCAGCGCCTCCCGCAGGACCCGAGCACCGCCCAGAACAGTCGTGGTCGCACCGGTACGGTGCGGGGCGCTCAGCGGGCGGACCGCCGTACGCACATCAATGCTGGAAGTGTTGACGCGGAAGCTCTTGCGCAGCTGCGCGACGTACTCCCGCAGGGCCGGGAGTGTGGCGACGTCGACGTGAATGAATATGTGGTGCCGGCCGGCGGCGCCGCCGGAAGGGCGCACCAGGTGCCAACGGCTGTGTTTGACGGCCCAGTCGGCCACGAGGTCGGTCACAGCGTCACCGCGATTACCGGACAGGTCAACGTCGACCACCCGGAAGTCTGATCGCAGTCGGCCAAACACCGTTGCGATAGCACGGGTGCCGACCCAGCCGAGGGCAGCATCCAGCGAACCGGCCAGCAGCCCGGGGACAGCCACGTTCGAGGCGTCCAGGGCCCGCCATGAGCCCGGCTCGAACAACGCCTCGTCAAGGTGGTTCAGCGGACCTTGAGTCATGCCGATCCATCAATGGATAAGGCGCAAAATCGCATGATGGGGGAGCCGGCGATGAGCGGCGCCAAGGCAGTCCATGCCTGGACATGGACTGAAGATTTGTCCGAAACGCCGCGCGTGTCGGTGGGCACAGCCGTACCCAAAAAAGGGTGTGTGTGTATGATGGAGTCATTCCTAAACAGGAGCGGACATGAAAATGCCGCTGTTGTTCAAGTAGCTGGAAACTAAGAAACTTGCCGGGATCAGAGTTTCTGGCTACCGATTGATTAGCAGTCAAGGCCCGCCTAGTGCGGGCCTTTTCTTTTAAGAGGCCACGCGGAAAGCCTCCTCTTGGACTGGTCTTGGGCCTAGCTGAGCGAAGTCGAAACTCTCGATCCACTCAATGACGCGCTCGGTGGTGAGTGGTCCGGGCTTGCTGCAAGCGGAATCAGCGATTGCTTGGAGCTTCACCCAGTGCTCGGGGTCAAGCTTCACTGCCACGGTGTGGCGGTCCTTGCTTCCAGGAAGCGGAGGGCGTCCAGGGCCTTGTCGAGTTGCCATGTGATTGACGCTAGCGAATTTAAATAAAAAGGTTGGCGGGTGACACGCCGGACGCTAGCGAATTTAAATAAAAAGGTTGGCGGGTGTCGGGGGTTGAGCCGCAATGGAACGGTCAGTCACGTTTAGCGGCTTGTTTTGGGCTTTGGTCGATTTGAGGGCTTGCCAGGGTGAGTGTTTTGTGGACGATTGATATGCCGAGGCTGTTGGCGATGGTTCTGATGGACTCGCCGCGTTCGCGTCGGGCCAGGATGGCAGCTCGTTTGTCGTCGTCCACCACGGGGCGTCGACCTCCGACACGGCCGTTTCGGCGGGCGGCCTCTAGGCCGTTCTTGGTTTTGGCTGAGATGTCGCGGCGGCGGTCTTCTGACAGGGCCAGGGCGATATCGAGGATGAAGGAACGTTGGGTGTGTTCGCCGGCGGCGATCCCGGCGAGGACTTTGACGGCGATGCCGTGTTGGAACAGGTCGTTCAGGACGATGAGGCCTTCGAGGAGGTTGCGTCCGAGTCGGTCGACTTCGTGGATGGCGAGCATTCCTCCGGGAGGTACTTGCGAGATTGCTTCCAGCAGGACTGGCCGGTCCTTAGTTGCCCGGTACTCCTAGGCCTGGTACTCCTGAAGGTGTCTTCAGGGGCAATCTAGGGGCTTGGCGACTCACGACACGTTCAGGAGTACCAGGCCGTGGAGGCGGGTTGACCCTGAGGCGTGTCCGGACCCATCAGTCACGGTTGGATGGTTGCTGGCTGGGGCTGGGGTTCGGCCGGTGCCGGTTCGGTTCCGGCCCGGTAGCGGTAGGTGATGTTTTCGTCCTGGACGACGAAGGTCTCCACGCCGCTGCGGGTCCAGTGCAGGACGAGAAGGCCGTAGCGTTCGGCGAGTTTGGCCAGGGTCGAGAAGGTCGTGACGTCAATAATCGGCCGGCCTTGCGGGGCGGACATCGGGTGGACCCGTACCAGCAGTGCGGAGTAGCGACGGCGGATGGCCGCCCCCTCGTCCGCGGGAGCCGTGCGGCGGGCAAAGACCACGATGACGGCTCCCGTAACCAGGGCGGCGAGCAGCAGGACGGCGGAGATGAAGCGGGCAAGGGCTGCGCTGATGCTTACGCCGTTCATTCCCACCATGCGCGGCGCCGTGGCTGTCTGCTCCGTGGTGGTGTTGTCGGTGACGGTCAGGGTGTCCGGCGCACCGGTGAGGGAGAGCTGAAGTGCTGTGAGGTTGAGCTTGAGCTCCGGGTGGAAATCGGGACCCTTTGATGTGCTGACCTGTGGTGTGACCACGATGGAGAGCGGCCCGGGGGGGCAGGCCGGTAACAGCTGATGCAGCCTGGGCCTTGGCTTCGAGGGCCTTTAGGTCTGGTGCATACCATCAAGCTTGTTGGGGAGCCCGGCCGCGCGGTCGATCAGCGCGCCGACATACTCGCCGAAGGACATGTTGTACCGCTGCATCGCCATCCAGGCTCGGTAATGCTGGTCTGGGAGCACAAGACAGTTCAGTGGTGCCCTCTTCCCAATCAGCTTGGGTGCGCGGTATTCCTCCATGTAGACCACCCTAACCTCGGTTTAAGAGAACCTGTAGATATACAGAACGTGTCGCGATGGCGGCGATCGCGCCCCCGGGACCAGGCAAGCGACAGCCTACATACATGCTCCGCACATGCACAACTCAATAGTTGCGCACTGCCTGTACGCTCCGGATGGCATCAGGTAACATTTTGTGTCAGCTGTCAGCCTGCCCTATGTGGCGGTCTACACCACAAGCAGCTGACCTTGGCTGAAGGAGCTTTAACGATGGCAAACGGCGGCCGCAGCGTGTTTCTTACGCAGCAACAGAAGAAAGAGCGGCTAGCGGATCGCATGGGCATCCTGGTGGATATCTGGGAGTCCGACAACAACACTGCGCTCACTTACCCTCATGTCCAGGAAGCACTTTCCACCCACGGAATCCACCTGTCGCGAACACGCTGGTCCTACTTGATCAATGGCACTGGAAGCCTGGTGACAGATCAAGAACTCCTAAAGGGCATCGCAGAGTTCGTTTTTAAGGTGCCGGCTACTTATCTGTGTGATCTCAACAGTGAGACTCCACCTGAGGTAGAGGCCCAGATGAAGTTTCTTGTCCAGATGCGAAAGCTCAAGGTGAAGAACTTCGCCGCCAGAAACCTGGGAGCCATGTCGCCTGAAACGCTGAAGACAATCACTGAAATTATCGATGCATCGATGAATGGTGAAGAGTGAATGGCTCTCCCACCGGTTCAGGACAAGGTTCGGGAATTATGCGGTGACGGCACGACATCGATGACGGAAGTTATCGAGCGTCTGGCCGTAATCTGTGAGAAAGCGATCAAGCTGATCGAGCAAGAGTGGTCCTGGGGAACACTGACAGCCTTCAAATTGGACTTTGAAGATCACATCAAGATCTATTTCCCTCCGCAAAACTCGATGCAGTACAAGCTTCACTGCATATATCACGAGCTCGGACACATATATCTGGAGAGCCTGCAAGTCCCCTTGGCTCTGCCGGATTTCTCTGAAGAGATGCTGAAGGAGGCAGCCGGCGCGATAAGCATGAGCTGCCGGTCTGTTCCGAATCATCCCGTAGAACGGTGGGTGGAGGATTTCGCTTTCGAGATGTCGAAGAAGACCCGCGGGAACAGCTCGTCCGATCCCGATCCGTTCCTCTGCTGAGCCATGCGACTACTCCTTTTTGCGCTGCTGAGCGCCCTATGCCTCCTACGGATCCCTGCCATGGTGAAGATGAAGGAGGCCCGCGCTTCGTGGCTGGCGTCAGTGTTCGGCCTCGCTGCGCTCTATGTGCTGGGAACCGTCACGCCACTAGAGGACCTTGACAGTGCCCTCGGCGGAATCAACGTCACAAATCTGCTCCAAAGCAGCTTTGCGCTGCTGGCAATCTTCTTCTTTAACGACAGCGTGCGCCGCTTGGCGAACGTAGACGAAGTCAGATGGACCTACTACGCGCCGCTGCTTATCCTTCCCGTCATGGCTTTCAGCTTCGCGCTCATTGAGGATAAAGCTCCAACGGCAGCGAGCTTCATCGTTAGTCGGCTGGACCAGCTCCCAACAGTTGTCTATAGCGGTATGTACATGATCGCCCTGTTGTTTACCGTGCTTAGGACGGTCTACATGCTGCGTCACAAGGCTAAGGGCCTGTACGCCGCATTCACGATAGGGCTGCTCGTCGTTGCGGCGGCATGCTCTTGCCATATCGCCTATGTGGCCCTCTTCCACTTCACGCCCTGGCACGCCCTAGCCCTAGATATCGGGTCCTGGTGGGATCGACTGTTCTATAGCGGCCTCTCTGTAACGGCTGCTGGTTGGCTCATTCTCTTCCTCTCAAAGCAGCTCGCTAGGGTGCGTCTCTGGACGGCTGATGCTTTCTGGCTCACTGCGTTAAGGATCCGAGTTAATGCTGACCGGTCACGCCTCAGCCCCGCGTGGGATCTTTTAAATGAGACGCTCGAAAACGGCATTTACAAAAGCCTTATTGTTCTGCACAACTACGAGCGCGGCAACTTGATTACGTTCCCGGAACCGATGCAAGACAGGATCACTCGAGTTGAAGCCAAGCTGGACGCGCGTGTCTAGCTTTGGCCAGTCGCGATCGTCCTGTTGACCCACCCGGTCAGTTGGCTGGCAAAAGTGTGAGGCGAGGCGTTCCACTCCTGAGTATGATGCGCTCCGGGTAACGAAATCAGGGTGACGGTGCCAGGATTCGCCCGTTGGAACGCGGCCGAGATCTCCCAAGGAACTTCTTGGTCAGCTTTGGAGTGCAAGACCAGCGTCGGGACGGCCACCCGGTCAGGTACATCGACCCATTCAAGCGCATCGAAATTGATTGCTTCCTCCAGACCGATTAACTTCGCGAAGAGGGGAACCTGCATGAGACGCATGACGAGGCCGGCCCCGATCGCCGGTACGCCGGCTCGCGCCGCACCTGCTGTGATGGTTTTACGCCAGCTCGTGACGGGCCCCACCAGAATGATCCCTGCGATCTGCTCCCGGTATGCGCTGCGCTCCGCTGTAAGCAGGGCAATGGTCCCGCCCATTGACCAGCCGGAGAGGATGATTCGTCGGGCCCCATGAGCTACGGCGTAGGCCACCGCGCTTTCCACGTCATGCCATTCGGTTTGCCCCAGGTGGCTCGACTCGGCCTGTGGCGGGCTGACCTCCGGGTCGCTGCGAAATGAGGGCACCAGGGAGGTAAACCCCAAGGGACTGAAAGCCTGGACATCTCGGAACATGATCGCGCGGCTGGTCCAGCTGCCATGGATATGGATCACCCATACGTCCGTGTTCTCACCTTCGAATAGCCAGGCCGGCGCCGCACCGTAGGAGGTGGGGATGTCCACCTCTTCGTATCGTCCGCCGACCGCAGACGGTTCGAAGAATACATCGGGGGTCCAGTCGACCAGTGGCCCCAGCCGTTCCGGTCCGGAGCCAGGAGGATCGATCCGCCGCTCTACAAACTTTTGATCCTCATCGATCAACATGACTTCGCTGACCCTCGTGTAGCTCGCGGCCACAGGGTCGAACACCCCAAAGTCACCCGGGGCTTTGGTGTAGTCGTCCAGATCGATGCGGATTCCTCGTCCGTCATCTGTCAATTCGGCTCGGCGGTAGTCCTTTGGGCCCTGCTTAACGATCTTGTGGGCCATGACAACCGCGAACGCAGATAGCGCGGCAGTCGGTACAAGGAACGCCAGGCAGACCAGGCCATGCCGTGTTGTCAGCATTACGTCTCACCCTCCAGCGCCGATCCAGGTAGAGCAACGGAGCCAATTCATCGTAACGTCCCTTCAGCACTTGCTAAATGAATAAGCCATGCTCACTACAGGCGTTGCACATGTTCACTACAGGCGTGTAACGTTCTGACTGGACCATCCGACGCCTGAGCATTGAAGGGGATTCATATGACCAGGAGTGAACGGCAGACGTCGTTTTCAGACTCGTTGACCGAGGAGCAGCGGGCTGGGATGGATGGGGCGGCCCTGGATGCGGACGATGTTGAAATCATCGACGAGATTGATCCGGATAACCCATCTCTGGACGCCCCGAGGGCGCGTGAACTCACAAGACAAATCAGAGTCGCTTTGGAGCATTCCTACACGCTGATCATTACGGCGTATCAGGGGAGAGCATGGGCCGCTATGGGATACAGCTCGTGGGATGCGTATTGCCAGGGTGAGTTTGGGTCTTTGGCGTTGCAGCCGCCCCGTGAGGAGCGGCAGGCAGTGGTTATGTCGATGCGTGAGGCGGGCATGAGTACGCGGGCGATCGGTTCCGCCCTTCAGGCTAGCCATACGACCATTGAGCGCGATATTGCCAGCAGCAGGCGAGCCATCGAAGTCGCGGACAATTCTGCAGGTGGCACATATGTGCCACCTGCAGAGGCAAACGTCGTGGGCCTTGATGGCAAGTCCTACCCGGCAGCCGATGCCCGGCCCAGGAAGCCGGAGCGCGGCACGTTTGAGGATGTTCCGTTGAGTGATGAGTTGTTGAATATGTCGCCGTCGGAGATGGGGATCGCGGCGTTGTCGCCGTCGTCGTTTACGTCGCGGCCGGCGCGGGAGCGTAAGGATGCTGCGCGGCGTTTGACGGGGTCGATGGATTTGCCGTTGCCTCTGGTGATCAAGCTGGCGGGGCAGATCACGCTGGATCCGACGACGCTGACGGTTGATGAGGATTCGGACGCGGAGACGTTGACGGAGCTGGCTGCGGACGCTTCCCGCGGAGTCCTGGCGTTGTCCCACGTGCTGACAGCCATTGACGTCAAGGTGCTCTCCGGCGATGTCGATGATGCGGTGGCGTTGACTGCCGTTGTCACGGATGCGGTGGATGAGCTGGGGAGGTTCCTGGATGCACTGCATTCCCGGAAGCGCAGGCCTTAAACGGAAACAGCCCCGGATTGGACTCCCAGGGGCTGTTTCCAAACAAACATCTACGAAACAGAAGATTTTCATCAACGGATTCAGTGTACAGGCAGTGGTTGAGCTGACAAGTAAGTTCCCGCTCCTTGACACGGAATATTTGACTAAGGGGATTGCGTCATGACGCCCGGGATAGATCGTAAGACTGACCGGATCAATCCGGATTCCATGGCCACTCTGTGGCTGACCGTTTGCCTCGTCGGGTTCCTGGCTGTGGCCTCGTTCATGGTCTCCTTTACTGGCCTGCATGAGGTCGCGGCGTGGGCCGGATTGCCGGTCTGGCTGCGTTGGGCTGTCCCGGTGTTCATCGACGTCGCAATCCTTGCCTACACGCTGGCGGTGTTGATCCACCGGCACCGCGGGGAGCGGACGTGGGCGTCCTGGATTTCCTTGGGCGGGTTCACGGTGTTTTCCATGGTGGCCAATGCGGCCCACGCGTTGTCGATCCCGCACCCGGACTTCGGTCAGCAGATCATTGGTGCGGCGATTGCTTCACTGGCTCCGCTGGCCGTGTTTGCAGCTACAGAGCAGCTGGGCCGTTTGGTGATCGGCAGGCCGGACGCAGGGGAGCCTGCCGCCAAACTGACCGTAGGGTCTGTCGGCACTGCACCGGATGGCCCTGGTAGCGGTGGTGAGCCTCTGCCCGAGGCTGAGCTCGCCCATGTGCCGGCTACATGGCTTGCCGCCGAAAGCACAGCTGGTGAGGCCGTACGGGCGTCCCTGCCCGTCACACAGGATGAGCCTGCCGTGCCTGTTCCTGTTGGTGCCGCCACTGCGCCATCCACGGAATCAGTTCCCGCAGTACCGGCTGAAACCTCCAGCGATGGGCTGACGTCCCATGTTGCCCCTGTTCCTGCCCTTAATGTTTCACCCCGGCCTTCTCTGAGTGTTGTCGGGCGGAAGCCGAAGGCTATGGATCTGGAGCAATGGGTGGGCGCCCAGCTGAGCGCCGGCACCCAGCCGACAGGCAAGGCCGCCGCGAAATTCCTGAACGTCTCTGAACGGACCGGGCGGACGCGCCTGAACGATTTGAAAGCCACCCAGCCTGCCCTGTTTGCCGGTGCAGTGTTGAAGGAAGGTACCAACGCGTGAGCACAAAAGCTATGGCATGGGCGTTTGAGAAGGAGGTATCCGCGGAGACGTGGAATGTTCTTCTGAGGCTTGCACATGACGCAGACGATGCCGGCCTTGTCGTCTTCAGCCACGGGTATCTCTCACATTTGACTGGTGAGCCGCAGGGGAGGGTCCAGGCCGCTCTGGCCGAGCTGATGGTGAAGGGCCTGGTGAAAAGCACGTCCTTGCCGGACAGCGCCGCCGTGGCGGAGGCCGGACACGACCAGGCATTGTGCCTGCAGCTGGGGAACACCGCCCACGAAAGGGCGGTGCCCCAAGAATTTCTTGATGAGATCAACGCAGACCGTGCCCGCAGACGAGCAGAGATCGAAGGCATCCTGTGAGTTCGAAAGCCCTGACATGGGCATTCAGTAAGGAGCTTCGGCAGGGAGCCAAGTTCGTGTTGGTGACCATGGCTGATGCGGCCGACGACGACGGCTATCTCTTCCCCTCGTACGAGTATCTGGCCCACAAGACGTGCTTGTCTCAACGCTCCCTGGTGGCCGCTATCAAGGAACTGGTCGAGCTGGGGTTGGTGGTGTGCGAGCGGAACCACCACCAGGACGGCTCGCGGGCGGCGAACCTGTTCTTCCTGCTTCTGGAGAACAGGAAGCATGCGTCGCCGGTGTGGCGGGGTGCGGTGTCCACAAAGGAACGCAAGGCTCAAGCCGAGCGATTCCGCAAGGAAGCGTTAGCGAACCTGACCGAGCAAGTTCCGCAAGAAACCAGTAGTGCAGAATCTGCACTTAGGCCCGATGAGGGGCCTGCAGGTGAGCCTTCCTTGGAGGAAACCAGTGGGCAAGTTCCGCAAGAAACCAGTAGTGCAGAATCTGCACTTAGGCCCACGGGGCAGGGCAAAAACTCCGGAAAACCAGTAGTGCAGAATCTGCACTTAGGCTCCACCAAAGTGCAAAATACGTCGGACCTAAGTGCAAATTATGTAAACGCCTCCTTTAAGGAACCTCATGATGACTTAAGTCATCATCATCAGTCCGGGCGCGAAACGGCACCTGCCGCTGAGGTCGTTCCGGTGACGGTGATTGATGATGAGCCTGCGAAGCATCGGGGAGTGGACTTGGCCGGGCTCAAGCACCGGCTGGAGCCGGTCCTTGGCCCGTGCCGATCCGAGAAGCTGGTCTGGGTCATCGATGAGGCGCTGTCCAGGGCGACGGCGAAGGTTTCAAATCCGTCGGCGTTCATCGTCAAGTGCGTTCTCAACGACCCGGACCGGTTCGCACCAGCACCGGCCGGTTCCGGACCAGCGGCGCCCGCTGCCGGCTGCGCAACGGCTGCTGCCGGGTTCGCCGTGGTGACGCGGTCCAGGGCCTTGCTGGGACCGGGCGATACCCCGTGTACGAAACCGGATCATGGCCAGTACGCGGCGGATCACTGCCCGGCGTGCCGGACGGAAAACCTTGTCGCCGAAACGGCTTTGGAGCCGGCACCGATGAGCGGGGATGAGCTGGCGGCGTGGCGGGCCGAGAGGGCCGCGAAGCGCAGCGGGCCGCGGGTTCTTGAGCGTCCACGCACGGTCTCCGGCGGTGTTCAGGTCTGATGTCGGCTGGTCAGGGCAGGGGGATCACTGGCATGGAGACGGTCATCGCGGAGGCTGTCATGCATCCGAAAACGCGGGGGGCCGTGTGGAACATTCTGGCCGGTTACGGGCTGGGGCAGGATGTGGACGACGTCGTGGCGGACACGGCGGAGTCGGCGTTGAAAGCCTCTGGTTCGTTTGATCCGGAGCTGGGGCATGTGCAGGGCTGGGTGCTGACGATCGCCAAGCGCCGGGCCTATGACCACGCGAAACGGGCCGGGGCGAAAGGCCGGCTGCAGGGCCGGCTGGAGGGTGAATCCGACGGGCCTGACCCGGCGTTGAATCTCGTGGAGGATGACTTCGCCCAAGAGGTTGTCGAGCGGTTGGCGGCCAGTGCGGAGTCCCGGCAGATCCTGGCTTTGACGGAGAAGCTGGTGGCTAATCCGGATTCGTTCCGCCGGGTCGCGGCGTTGTGGATGGTCTACCAGGGCAGCGTGCCGAAAGCCTCTGCGGCGCTGGGCATCTCGCAGGAGGCGCTCCGGGATTCCCGCCGGGAAGTCGTCCGGTGCGCCCACGTCGTCCGCAAGGCCGTGGCAGCCCGGTCCGCCGGGGACCCCGTGACCGTCGGGACGCTGCTGGGGTGTCTGCCGGTGGAGGGCAACGAGGACGGTTCGTGGGCGCGTGCGTTGTCCGTCGCTGTGGTCCGTGCCGGCGGGTTCGGGAAGGTCACTGCCGCATCGATGGCGGAGGTGACCGGGTACTCGCTGAACACCTGCCGGCAGTACGTCGTCGAGGCGCACTGGCTCCTGCAAGTCGCCCGGACCGTACTGGAAGGTGTTGAGACAGCTTGAGCGGGTCCGGAAGCGAACCACCATTGACAACACCGGCAACAGGCAACGGGGAGAGCATGACTTTCAACATGGACGGCACCGGACGGCAGGAGGACGGATTCAGTCCCGGGCAGCGTGCGCAGCTGGAGGAGATGATGTCCGCCAAGCAGCCGGGCAAGCGTGAACAGAAGCGTCTGGCCCGGCGTGCGGCGCGTCAGAGGATCCTCGGGGCCATGCAAGACACGGTGGACGCCGCGGCGCCCCAGGACAGTGCCACGGGCTTTGACCGGACAACAGTCAGGGGCAGGGCGGCGGCGTGGTTTTCACGCAGTGCCCTGACACGGGCCGTGCTGGGTATCGCCGTGATCGCCGTCATTTTGACGTGGTGCGTTGTGGTGTTGGGCGGCAACCGGTGAAGATGCTTAGCCGGGCCGGGGGCGCGTTCTTCATCACGGTCCTGTTCGCGGCGTCGCTGCTGGTCGCTGTTGTCCTCGGCGCGGTATCCGGCGGGAGGGCTGGCGCCTCGACGGACCCGTCCTCGTGCGTGGCACCTCTGCCCGGGGCCGGCCTGGCCGCCGGTAAGGTCCCTGCGGAGTACGTCGAGGCGATCAGGGAAGCCGCGAAGGCCTCGGGTATCCCGGCGCCGATCCTTGCCGGGCAGCTGCGGCAGGAAAGCAACTTCAACCCCAAGGCCGTCTCCCATGCCGGGGCCCGCGGCATCGCCCAGTTCATGCCGGGCACGTGGGCGAGCTACGGGCAGGGAAAAGACCCGTTCGACCCGCAGGCCGGTATCAGTGCCCAGGGGAAGTTCATGGGGGAGCTGCTGAAGCAGGCGAAGGCCTCGGGGTTCGCCGGGGACCCGGTGGATCTTGCCCTGGCCGGCTACAACGCGGGCTGGGGCGGGGTGACCGCTGTCGGTGGGATCCCGGACAACGGTGAAACCGCCCAGTATGTGACGCGGATCAGGCAGTTCGCGAACGAGTTCGCGGCCAAGGACGGCACGGACGCTGTCACTGCCGGCGAGGATAAGGGTTCGGGGGACTGTGATCTTGCGACCGGCACGTCCAGCGGGAATGATGACTACCCCTTCAAGGACCTGCCGCACTGCATCCTGAACGCCAATGGCGGATACGCGGGCTGCCCGGCGGGGTCCCAATCGGAGTTCAACGCCTTCCACGGTGAGTGTGTGGACTTTGTGATGTGGCGGCTGAACCAGCAGTTCGGTGTGGTCAAAGCGCCGTGGAAGATCATGAACGGCAACTTCCGTCCGGACGGTGGCGTCCTGGGTGATGCGCGGGATTACAGGGCCGCATGGGAGAACAAGGGCTGGCCGGTGGATAAGACACCCACCGTCGGGGCCGTGGTCTGGTACGGGCCCTCGAACGCGAATGCCTCCTCGGCAGGCTACGGGCACGTTGCCATTGTGAAGGAAGTCCTCAAGGACGGGTCCTTCATCGAGGAAGGCTATAACTTCGGGTTCCCGCCGGACGATCACAAGTACTACACGACGAAGCGGGCCAGCAGTGCACCGGATAATTTCCTGCACCTGCCCAAAGCCGGCTGAACCCCAAGCCGGATGAACACGGAACGGACATGACCATGATGACGAACGAAACCACAGCCGCGCGGAAGCCCGACCGTTGGGCAATGCCAGCTGCCGTGCTCGGCGCAGCCCTTGCGCTGGTGTTCCTGACCGGCTGCGGGGGCGGGCCGGTCGTGGACGTCACCTCACCTCCGGAAACTGCCGCGCAGCCCACCGGAACGGTAACGGGGACCACTGGGGAACCGGCGCCGGGCAGCGGGGCGGCGTCTGCGTCTGTATCGCCGCCGTTTACCGGCAATCCGGCCCCGCCGATGCAGGGGCAGGGTGTCGAGACGGCCCAGCCGGCATGGAACGCTGATGCCGAACGTGCCGCGCTGGTCGCGGCCGATGATGTGATGCGTGCGTTCACCGCCACCACCCTGACCTCATCCCAGTGGCAGGCACGGATCAAACCGTTGCTGACCCCCCGGGCACAGCAGGCATGGTCCCGCGCTGATCTGAAGTACTTCACGGCCACCTCGGTTACCGGCCAGCCGCGGCTGGATGAGGACCGGTCCAACCCGTACTTCGTATGGGCGAGCGTCCCGACGAACGACGGCGACTACCGGGTACACCTGAACCGCCTCGAACCGGGCGCACCGTGGCTGGGAGACATGATCAGGCCGCTGCAGCTCAAACGCTGAGACCCGCTTCACGCCCCATCCTCCACGGACGGTCTCTGCACCTGGCGCATTTAGCCGCCGGTGCAGGGGCCGTCTTCTCTTGTGCTCTGACACACGGCTGCGGGACAGGGCAATGAACCTTCCATAGACATGCCGGCAGCACAACAGTTTGCCGGCGGAAGGGAAACCAATGTTTGAAGGCATCGCCACCGGGTTCAGCCAGCTTCCGCTGGCACCGGAACCGGTGAACCCCGACCAGTCACCGGATTATCTGGCGGGGCTCCGGGATTTCGCGGGACAGTTCCTGACCGGTTGTATCGTGCTGGTCGTCATCTCCGCGATCGTGTCAGTGACCTTGTTCGTGATCGGCAAGATGACGGCTCTTTCCAACGCCCAGGCCAAGTCATTGATGTGGTCCGGCCGTGTCTTCCTCGGTGCCGCGATCATCGGATCCGTCGGCGGCCTGATCTTCTGGGGCTCCGGTCTCGGGAAGTTCAACCTCATGCCCGCCGGGGCGCAGCAGCCAACCGTCGAGATCACCAAAAAGCCGGCCAAATCGACGTGCGCAAGCAGGGTTGAACTAGGGGCGGGCCTGTTCAACCAAGATGACATTGCCGGAGCGGTGAAGTCGTTGCTCTCCGATGAAGACGGCGAAAAGTACAAGAACACGGGCAGCGTCATCTGGCTGCCAAAGGGACCCCAGTGCACCTCTGAGAACCACGTAGCCGATCCGTGTTCGAAGGTTGAGGTCTATGCCGGGGGATCGCAAATCGAGGTAGCTCCCCGCAACACATCCGAGTGCAAGAACTGATTGAAGGGTATGTATCTGATGAGTGTTTTGACTGAGTTGTTGGTCTCCGTTCCGGCGGAGGGGATTGATCCGAAGGTCACTGCCAATAACACGGCTCCGTGGTTGCCGGTGCTGCGTGATATTGCCGGTGGTGTGATGGTGACGTGCATCGTTTTGCTGGTGATCGTGCTGATTATCGGTGTTGTTCTGCTGGTGGCCGGGAAGCTGGGTTCGATGTCCGGTGCGCAGTCCACGGGCTTCATGATCCTGGTCTGGGGTTTGCTGGGCGCCGCGGTGATCGGCTCCGTCAGCGGGCTGGTGTTCTGGGCTACAACGAATTCCCTGGCGCCGGCACCGGTCGCGGCGGCCGCCGGTGCTTTGCTGGGGCTGGGCTGATCCGGTGAGGTTCGCGGCGCTGGCACCGATGGGGCCGGCAGAGGATATCCAGAAGTTTTTCGACGGCGGGATCCAGGGTTTCGCGGCGAGCGTTTTCGATGTGATCAAGGGCGCTTTCAGTTCGACGGACATGAACTCGAACTGGTGGGTCTCTGTGATCGGCGGGACGGTCAACACCCATGTCGGCGGGCAGGTCACCACGGTGGTGTATCCCGGCATGTTGACGCTTTTGGTGCAGGTCATGGCCCCGGTGATGGTCATTCTTGTTGCCGCGCAGGTTGTTGTCAGTCTCTTCCGCTCTTCCACTGTCGGCCTGATCCGGGCCGGCGCCACAGCGGTGTTCGCGATCCCGGCGACCTACATTCTGGCCGGGATCATGTTCACCCTGATCCAGGTGATGGACAACATCTCCGTGTACATCCTGGCTGCCGGGAACAACGACGGAGAGGACGCGGTCACCACCACGGTGCTGGCGTTGTTCGGCCTCTCCTGGGATCCGGCCACAAAGTCCGTGGTGCTGGATGAGAACTACCAGCAGTGGGCTCTGGCGAAAGACCAGAACAACCCGGGAGCGATTCTCGTCCCGGTCATCCTGATCTTCGTGATCTGGATCATTGCGCTTTTGCTGGCGGCGTTCATGGTGTTCCGGATGCTGGGTTTGATCGTGCTGGCCTCGTTGCTGCCGATCGCGGCGATGAGCCAGCCGCTGGAAGCAGCGAAGGGCATTTTCAAGGGCTTCGGCACGACGGCTCTGGCGTTGCTGATAGCCAAACCATTGTCTGCACTGGTGCTGAAGATGGGGTTCGTGATCTCGGCGACGTCGAACACGACGTTCCAGTTTCTGGCCGGGATCCTGTGCCTGCTCATGGCCGCTGTCATGCCCGTGCTGACGATGAAGTTCATGGCGTTCCTGACCGGCGGGGCAGGGGACGGGATCATCGGCGGCGGCTCCGGGATCGGGTCCGCCGCCGGGCGCCGCTTCGAACGCCACGGCGGCAGTGCATTGCGCAGCACACGGCAAATGAGTTCCAGGATCGCGCGGATGCCGGCCCGGATCGGGCGCGGCAGGTAATGAATACAACCAACGATTTTCGGGGAGAGGTGCTTCGCTGATGAGCGCAGGCGTAGTAATGGAAGAGGAGCTCGGCTGGCACGATGTGCGGTTCGGGCGCGAAACCAAGAGGGGAGTCGTGCTCGGGCTGGAAATGCACCAGCTCATCACCTTCGGTATCGCGATGGTGGCCATCGTGGTCACGGTCCTGGTGTTTGGCTTCCCGCTCGGCTGGCTGATCGGCGGGACCATGCTGCTGATCACCGGGCCGGTGTGCTGCACGAGGTTCCACGGGACCTCCACGCTGCAATGGGGGCTCCGGTGGGTCGGCGGACGGTGGAGCAAGGGTACGGGCCAGGGGAAGTACCTGCGGGCGACCCGGACCGAAACACCGTTGGATCTTGCCCCCGCGCCGGTACACACCCACGGTGCACTCCATGCAGCCCCGGACCCGGATGGGGAGCCTCCGGCCTACCGGTCAACGATCGGCAAGAAGGGCCAGATCGTGCCGGGAACACCGGAGCGGTTCATGTTGCCGGGGGAGCTGAACGAGCTGCTCTGCTATGAGCTGCCCGGCGGGGAAGCGTTCGTCTATGACCCGGTGAACAAGTACGGGATCCTTGCCGCCCAGGTCGAATCCATGAACGCTTTCGCGCTGGAGTCTGAAGACGAGCAGATCAACCGTACCGAGGCTTTCTCGTCCGTTTTGACCGCGCTCTCCACCCAGGAAGGCGTCGAGTACCTGCAGCTGACCGATCAGACGTCGGTGGTGTCCGGGGCGAAGATCCGGGACTACTACAAAACCAAGGGCGCGCAGGCTCCCCGGGTGGTCCGGGACGGGGAACTGGTGCCGCTCTCGGGCGCGAACATCAACTCGTTCGCGTCCCACGCCTATGAGGACCTGGTATCCAACGGGCGCGGCATCATGCACCACGAAGGCTGGGTTGTGGTCGTGTTGAGCCGGAAGAAACTGGAGAAATCGATCACGGCCCACGGCGGCGGGCTCGCCGGGTTCATGAGCCTCGCGGCGGGCACCATTTCCTCGGTGACGGAGTCGCTGACGCCGACAGGGACGATGGTGCGGTTCTGGATGAACGCCCGGGAACTCTCAGCCTGCATCCGGCGCGCAACCGACCCTGCCTCCGCGGTGGAGATCTCGGAGCGGACCGGAGCGTTTGCCGGTGTCGCACCGGCCTCTGCCGGGCCGATGGTCATGCTGCCGGAGTGGTCCACGCTCCAGACGGACACGGGCATTCACCGCACCTGGTGGGTTTCGGAGTGGCCACGGAAGAAGGCCAGCCTCGGGTTCATGTCCAAGCTCGTGTTCGCCGGTGACTTCCGGCACTCCGTGACCCTCATCGCCAAGCCATACCCGGTCAGTAAGGCCATGAAGGACATCACCACCTCCCTCGCCGATCACGATTCCGGGCTCGATATTCAGCACCGGCTGGGCCGGCCGATTTCCCGGGCGCAACGGCTGGAAGGAACCGACCTTGAATTCCGGGAAATGCAGCTCACCGACGGCTTCGGGGCCTTGAAGATCGGCGGCTACGTCACGCTCTCGGCATCGGACGCGACGGAACTGGAAGTGAACAACACCAAACTGCGCAACGCGGCCGCGGCCGCACAGGTGGAGCTCCGGTGCCTGTACGGGCAACAGGCCGAAGGCTTCGTCGCCTCGGCCATGCCGCTGGGCAGGGGACTGCTGTGAAGCACATCGGAGGAAAATCGAACCGGCTGTCCGGGCTGGTCCCGGTCATGCTGGATATCTCCAATGGATCCCGGCAGGCAAGGGCGCAGCAACGCCTGACCAGGGCCCGTGCCGTCGCGGCTGCGTCGGTTGAGACGGCTGGCGGGGATGACGGCTTTCCGCAGCAGGCATTCCCTGCCGGCGGGAAGCAGCGCATCAACAATCTTCGCGGCGGTTTCCGGCTCCGCCAGCGCCCGTTCAGCGAGACGGCGTTTTCCTTTGCGACGGCGTACCCGTTCCTGGCCGGCGCGAACCTGGGACACAAGGGCGCCTACATCGGCGAGGACGTTTACGGCGGCGGGGCGTTCGTGTTTGACCCGTGGGAGCTGTACGAGGCGAAGGTCATCACCGGCATGTCGATGATCCTGATGGGCGCTGTGGGTTCCGGAAAGTCCACGTGCGCGAAGTCCGTGGTCTGCCGCCTGGTGATGCTGGGACGCAAGGCGTTGATCCTCGCGGACCGTAAGGGCGAATGGGATGTTGTCGCGCAGTTCCTGGGCGGTCACACCATCAAGGTCGGCCCGGGCCAGCCGGACCGGGTCAACCCGCTCGATGAGGGCATCCGGCCCTCGGTGACGCCGGACGGGGAACCGATGACGGATCTGCGCTGGGCGGCGATGGTGCGCGCCAGGCGATTGAATCTGCTCCAGACCATCGGTGAAATCCTGCTGGACCGTGCCGTGCAGGGCGCCGAACACACAGCCCTGTCGATGGCACTGGATCTCACGGTGGAGTCGGCTGCGCCGGGTGTGCCGACGTTGCCGGGCTTCATTGAGCACCTGCGGCAGATGAGCGTTTCCACCGATGGTTCACGCTCCGTTGCCGAAGCCGCCGAACGGCTTCTGCACGCCTTTTCCCGCTGCACCCAGGGGGACCTGAAGGGCATGTTCGACGGCGAAACGACAGCGAACTTCGACCCCGAACTGCCGATCATCACAGTCAACACCAAGGCACTGGTCGGCGCATCGAAGGAAGCACGGAAAATCGCCTACGCCTGCACCGGGTCATGGGCTGAATCCATGGTCACCAACTCCGACTCCGGACAAAGGCTCTGCGTCTACGAAGAGGGCTGGGACTCAGTCAGCGACGAAGCATCCCTGACACGGATGATGGAGGCGTGGAAACTCGCCCGTGACTACAACATCTTCAACGTCCTGATCATCCACAAACTCGGGGACCTGGACATTGCCGGGGAGGCCGGATCGAAAATGGCGGCGATGGCACGCTCCCTGCTGGGCGATACCACGGTGAAAGTCATCTACCGGCAGGAAACAGCCAACCTTGCCGTGACCGAGCGGGAGCTGGGCCTGACCCGGGCCGAGCGGGAAGACGTAAACCGTTCCGCCCAGGGCACCGGGCTCTGGAAGGTCGGCCCCTACCGGACGGTGAGCGTGAAAAACCAGCGCACCACCGCCGAAGTGCCGGTATTCGATACCGACGGCAAAATGCGCTCCACCAGGGGCGGGGAGGCAGCAGCATGAAGGCGATGGATAAAGGGACCCAGATGGCGGTCCTTGCCCTGGGCCTGATCGCACTGGTGCTCTATGGGCTGTACCTGCCGGGGCAGATCGCCGCGTTCTTCCGCTGCGGATCCTTCACCACCCTGCCCTCGATCCTCCAGCCGCTCGGATTCCTGAACCCGTCCAGCCCCGCCGACGCCTCCGTCTACGGTGTCACGGCAGCCGGCTGCGGACCGGAGAGCGGGGCAGTCATCGTCTGGATGGTCCTGCTCGTCGTTCTGGCCGTCGGCGCCGGCGTGACCGTATGGAAGCTGGTGCACGACTGGAAGCTCTCGGACGAGTACTTCGTCAGGGACGTCATGGGCCGTGACGGGCTGGCAAAGATCAAGGAAATCAAGAACACGGTCGGGGAGAAGAAAATCCTCGAACGCGCCAAAAGCATCCGCCCCACGCTGGCGCGGCCGTCAGTGGAGGACGCATCCATCCGGATCGGGCACGTCCTCTCCCAGGCGGTCCTGGTCTCCTGTGAGGAATCGATCGTTCTGGTCGGCCCTCCCCGGTCAGGTAAGGGGTTTCACCTGCTGATCTCCGCGATCCTGGACGCCCCGGGATCCTGCATCACCACCTCGACCAGGGCGGACAACTACGCGGCCACCCGTGAGCTGCGCTCAAAGGGCGGGCCGTGCACGTTGTTTGACCCGCAGGGACTCACCGGGGCGAAGTCCTCGCTGAAGTGGTCACCGATCACCGGGTGCGAGCGGCCCGAGGTCGCAGCCCGCCGGGCCTCCTCACTGATCGGCTCCTCCGGGCTGGGGAAGTCCGGGTCCAACCAGGAATGGGCCGGCGCAGCGATCTCCATCCTCCAGTCACTCCTGCACGCCGCAGCCCTCGGCGGGCACAGCGTTGACGAGCTCTACCTGTGGGGGACGGCGCCGGCAACGGCGAAAGCGGCGCAGAAGATCCTGCTCGAACACCCGGACGCCGCATTCGGCTGGGGACAGTCGCTCAAGTCCATCCTTGACGGGGACCCGAAGATGCTCGGCAGCCGCTGGTTCGGCGTCGAAGGGGCACTGGCCGGCCTTGCCGTGCCGCTCGTGCGCGAAACCCTGAAACCGGCCAGCCCGGCCGAAGAACTCGTCCCGGCGAAATTCATCAGGGACCGGGGCACCCTGTACCTGATCGGGACGAAGTCCGGCGGCGGGGCCATGGCGCCGTTCCTGATTGCGATGATGGACGAAATCACCGAAACCGCCCGTGAAATGGCCATCCGGCTGCCGGGAAACCGGCTCGATCCGCCGCTGTCGCTGGTGCTGGACGAGATCGCGAACATGTCCAGCTCCTGGCCAGGGCTCGTGACGCTGATGTCGGACGGCGGCGGTTTGGGGATCAGCCCGCTCGTTGTCCTGCAGTCCCTCGCTCAGGCCCGCGGCGGCTGGGGAGCGGAAGAAGCGCAGGCCGTGTTCGACTCCGCGACGGTGAAAATACAGCTCGGCGGCTCGGGCAACGAAAAAGACCTCGAATCGTTCGTCAAGCTCTTCGGCACCAGGGCTGTGGAGGAAGGCTCCGTCACGCACACCTCCGACGGGTACTCCTCCAACACCTCCAAGCGGGAGAAGGACGTCATGACCGTCTCGGAGCTGCGCCGGCTGCCGTTCGGCTATGGCCTGTTCGTCGGGCGCAACGGCAGGCCTTTCCTGCTGAAAATGACGCGCTGGATCGACCGGCCCGACGCCCCGGACATCAAGGCCGGCATCAGGAAGTTCAGCAGCTCACTGCTGGTTGAACTGACCGACTCCACGGCCACAGGAACGCAAGAGCGCATCAGCGAAGAAGTCCCTGGATAAGCCATGGGTCTCTCTCTGGCCCGGAAGTCCGGGGCCCGGCGCCGCGCCTACACCGGATACCTGCATTCCGGTGCCTGGGCGTGGCGCCGCACGCGCTGGTTCAGGGACTGCCGCGCCGCCGGGGCCGAACCGGCCTGCCAGGTCTGCGGCACAACCCTGGCCGTGGCGGGGACGCTGGATCTGCACCACACCAGCTATGACGGCGTCTACATCAACGACGACGGCAGCTACCGGGCCGAAGAGCCGGACACCGATCTGCTGCCGTATTGCAGGGAACACCACCAGGACTTACACAGGATCCTTGATGAACGACGAGGCGATTACTGGGGCTGGAACCGCCGGCGCGCGACCGCCGTCATCACCCGGATCCTGACCCGTAAACATCACCAAAGGACACCATGACCGATCCTCGCACCACCACCGGCACCCTGGGGACCTGCTGGCTCTGTGCACAACAAAGCAACCGCATCGAAAGCCACGTCGTTGACCACGACCACTACGAACTCGCCGCCTGCAACGGAGCCGAAGGAGTCAGCGTTGACCTCTGCCCGATGTGCCACGTCGCCGTGCACAAATGGATGCGCTCCAACGGCAGGCCCGGCACGCACGCGGCCGCCGACGCCCTCGACGCGATCTTCTACCGATTCACCAACGCACTGCTGCCCGAACCGCGGAAAGAGGAGCCATGAGCACGAGCACCGAACCGTCAGCAACCGACTGGACCGTCGAGCCGTTCAACGCCGACGAAGACTCCCCGGACACCTGGACGCAAGACGCCGGCACATCAACCGGGGGCGGGGGAGGCGGGCTGCCCGCATTTCTGGACCCGGTTATTGAAGCGGAACTCGGCGCAGGCCCGCCGGAATGGATGGGGATCCGCTGGCGCGAGATCAGTGCCGAACACAAACCCGCTGCGTGGACTGCCATGAGGCAATGGGTGGACTGGTTCGTCCGCGAGTACCAGCTGAACACCTCCCAGATCACCGAGTGCTGGTTTGAACATTCCGACATCGTCGCGGAGCTCTACGCCGGGATGTGCGCCGAATACAAGATCTGGGAAGAAGGGACGCCGGGCCTTGGGGCGATGACAACGTGGCACCCGCACGTCCAGGCGATGATCGTCCGGCTGGCCGCCATGGTCGATAAAAGGCAATGCCACATCACCGGACACCAGGACGATCCCGCCGACCTGGCTTTCACCTACAACCAGGACCGGTGGGCGCGGATCCGCGACGGTCTGACCGCAACCGTGGAAGTACCGCGCGAAAGGATCAATGGGCGCTGGAGGCCTGTGGTCGTTGCACGTGGCGGGGAAGTCATCACCGGCCGCGAAATTCTTGTTGGCCCTGCCGCCGCTGTCGAGGCCGTCCAGATCACCGGCACAACCCTTCTCTCCGGGGCCGCAGCGAACAGCGTGCAGCTACGACACACAACCCAGGGCGCTGCCGCTGAATCGTATTGGGAACAAACCACCGGACCCGGCGGGGGAGACAGCTGGACACGCCACACGGATCCCGAAGCAGAGACCGGACCCGACACCACAGACCCTAAGTGAGATAGCGGTAGACCGTTGCCCGGGAGGCTCCCAGCATCTTGCCGATGTCGCCGGCACTGATTCCTTTGCCCTTGAGTCCTTCGCCCGGGCGGCAGCCGGATCGTCGATTTTCAAGGATATGCCCGGGTGTTGCGGCCCAGCCGGTCAAGCTTCCACACGGTGAGCACATCATGTACGCGCTAAATGGCAGGTTTTCACGTGTCCTGATGGCGGGGCAGGAGTGCCTCCTCCCCTACGAGGGGCGCCGCTTCATGGCTGACAGATCGGCGGCCTGGTGGGTCCTGTGAGGTGTCGTGCGATTTGGTCTGTTTGCTCGAGGGTGAGTTCGGGTACTTCTCCGAAGTCGGTACCGCCGCCGGGGAGTGTGCCGGCGACGTGGAAGTGAAGGTGCGCGATGGCTTGGTGTGCGGCGGTTCCGTTGTTCTGCCAGACGGCGATGCCGGGCCGTTCGTAAGCGTCGTCGATCGCAGCGGCAGCCGCGGCCACGGTATCGATGAGGGCGTGGCGTTCCTGTGGTGTTGCTTCCAGCAGCGTTGGGTAGTGGCGGGTGGGGATGATGAGGAGGTGGCCGATGCCTCGTTGATCCCTAGTGACGAGCACGGCGATGAGGTCCGTGCGGCAGAGGACGGTGAATGGTCGTCGGCCGGTGAGGTAGTCGCAGAAGGCACAGGGATCGTCGTCGGGCAGTTCGAGGCTGGTTTCGGTCATGAGGTGACTAGCGAGGTCAGGAATGCTTGGAATTCGGGCAGGTTGATCTTGTGCTGCTCGGCCGGGTGGATGACGATGCGTAGTTCGCTGGAAAATCGGGACCGTTTGGTGCGGAGCAGGAAGGAGAAGGCGATCAGTCGAACGGCGATCTCGGGGGTGAGTTCGGGGATGCGGGACTGTCCCTGCCCGATGAGAGGGACGCAGATCGGGTCGCCGTTGCCGTGCACGTCGACCTGGTCCCAACTGTTGTCGAGGCTGTCGAGGACTCCACGGATCGTTCCGCTGGCCCTATTTTGATTGTCCATGGTCGTGTACGCGGCGCAGTAGTAGCGGATGGGACCTGGGGGTGACAGCGTGATGACTGTGCCGACGGGGTAGACAGTCTGCTTCCCGGCCTTGGTGATCGTCCCGACGGGGGCCACGGCTGTCAGGGCTTGATCCAGGTTGTGGTCGAGCTTGTGTTGCGATCCTCCATATACCTCGTGCAGGAAGTTGCCCTGGAGGCTGCCTCGCGCGATTACGTCGGGCACCGAGGTGTCGAAGGTGGTGGTCATCCCGATTAGGACGCTCGCGCCCTGATTGAACAGATCGCCCACGACCAGGCGGATGGTGACGTTTTCTCGATAGGTCTGACGCGGTTCTCGTCGACGTAGGCCCAAGCACGCCCACCCCGCGGCAGCCACACCCACGAGGAGAACCAGCCACCATTTCCCATCCCACCACGACGGCGCCAGCGGTGCCAAGATCCCGATCGGGATCGCGCTGATACCGAGTGCGGCCAGGAACCGATGACCCAGCACCTTCATCTGGCGCGGCAAGGGTTTCACCACGGCGGGGTCTCTCTTACAACCCCAGGTCGGTGTAGACGCTGGCGTTGTAGATACGCTCACCAGTCGTGGCGCTGCCCGCGAATCCGGGGGCGTAGCTGTCGAGCGCGTACTTGATTATCTTCGGTTGGAACGACACCGAGACAGTGTGGTGGTCGGCGTCGGTGAGCGGCTTAGGGTAGTTAGAACTGTTGCCCTTGCGCGACCCGTCCAGATGGGAGACCACGACCGGCAGATCGAACTCCAGCGCCACCTGGAGTTCGTAGGCCAGGAACGACACCCCATCCCCGCCCTTCTTCTTCGCGTGCGGACTGCCGAGGACCACGACCTGCTTCGCGTTCTTCATCCGTTCACGCAGATTCCTCTTGATCGTCTCAGGCTTACTAGTGTCACGCGCCTCGTACAGGTCGTGGGCGTCGTAGAAGTTGAACTCGATGTTCTTGTTCTCTCGCCACGCCTCCATCAGCCGATACGACGTGATGTCCTCACTCGCGAACGCCACATAGGTCTTGTTCCGGTAGCCCATCTCAGTCTCCCCATCAGATCTTGGCCAACCTCGAGAATGAGACTCGCCGGATGAGACAACCATAGCCACGGCCGCCGACAAACATCGGCATTCCCGCCATGTCCCTACCCGTCTCGAAAACCTATTGTTTTTCAAGACACTCGAACGGACCCGGGAAGAGGGCTGTCATTTTCAGTACTTGTCTGCACGGCGGCCCCTGGATTTCCGGGGTTGTGCAGGCGAGTGTTGACAAAGACTTGTCAGTACACGTCTGCACAAAACGCGCATTTGCCCAGCACTCCTCTGCACAATGAATGCTTAGGCGGCAGTGTCCCCGGCGCGCTGGATCGCGCGGTAAACCGTAGACCTGGCCACGCTAAAGAGTTCCGCAATCTCGGTCGTGGTGTGAGTGCCGGCCTTGTGGACAATGAGCAGATGCTTCTCCTGCGCCTTGGAGAGTTTCGGCTGCTTCCCGCGAAGGCGACCAGCTGCCTTCGCCACTTGCATGCCCTCACGGGTGCGTGCACGAATCAGGTCGGCCTCAAACTCCGCGACCATCGCGAGCACGTTGAACAGCAACCGGCCTACCGGATCGGTGGGATCATGCACGGAACCGCCGATGCTGAGCTTCACTTCGCGGCGGGTGAGGTCATCGACAATGTCTTTCGCGTCGCGCAGCGACCGGGCGAGGCGGTCGAGCTTGGTCACGACGAGGGTGTCGCCGGCCCGGCATGCGGCTAACGCTTCGCGGAGACCTGGCCGGGCTCGGTTCGTTCCGGTGAGGCCTTGATCGGTGAACGTCGTCTGGTGTGAGACACCGAGGGCGGCGAGGGCGTTCTTTTGGGCGGTGAGGTCTTGGTCGTTGGTGGATACGCGCGCGTAGCCTATAAGCATTCCGGTCATGCCTGTGGAGTGTACCGTTTAGCCCCCCTTGACCGGGCATTTTCTCGGGCGGGTACTACGGGAATCGGGCGCCCCCGGAACCATGCGGATCGTCTTCGGTGTTCCATTCACGGCTGGACGTCCCGGTGGAGGACCGGCTTATGGGACATGACGTTCTCCGTCTAAACCGCAATGGTAGGAGCAGCACGCAAACAAAGAGGATTAGTTCACGGGAAGATCCGATCGGGACTTTGTGTAGTGGGAAACGAAGATGCTCCGGACCGAATTCAAATGCTGATGAAGGCATCGGGGCTCAGCGATGGAAGGAAGCAGGAATAGCCACATATGGGCTACCCGTTCAATGAGGTCGGTGCGGCTGGTGAGGGTATCGGAGACGAATTGCACTCCGATGAACGAGGCCACCACATAGCGGGCAAGGTCCTCTACATTGATGCCCGGGCGTAGTTCTCCCGCCGAGGCCGCCCGGCGGAATAGCCCTTCGAACATCTGCACAGCATCCAGATAGGGTTTCGTGACACGGGAGGCGAAGGTGGATTCTTCCATCGTGAGCCGGTATGCGGCCCCGACAAACGGTTCTTCAGTCAGTTGGCGAGCGATCACTGCCGAGAGCTCCATCGCAGCAGTCATGCTGTTGCCGTCTTGAGTGGACACTGCATCAGATGCGGGGCCGAACTCCTGCTCATACTCAGCGATCACAGCCCACGCAAGCTTTTCCTTGGTCTGGAAGTGAAACTGCATCGATCCCTTGGTAACTGCGGCTTCCCGGATGATGGCAGCGGCGGTGGCACGGGCAAACCCTTCGCGGTTGAACACGACAGCGCCCGCCCGCAGTACGGCGGATCGAGTCTTTTCGGCACGCGCCTGAACCGTCATAATTCATCCTCTCTCAACAGAGCCTGGAGTGGTGATAGGCCGTGCTGTTGGTTCTTGCAGAACGGACCTTCGTCCCGAGACCCATCACGTGAAAAAAGTATAGAGGGATTGTTTTCATTGACCACGTACGCCCGGCCTCGCAGGCTGGATTGAGCGGCCGCACCCGCGGCGTGGCATTCCCACATCAAGAATGCATTTTTCTCCGACAATCTAAGGATTCTTCGTGTCCAATAGCCTGTTCACTCCCATAGGAATCGCGTCGTCCTTCGGCGGGATGTTTCTCATCGGCGCGCTCGAAGCACTCTATGGTCCATCTCTGATCCGGCTCATAGAACGGTTCGAGGCGTCCCCCTCCGCCGTAGGCATCGTCATCAGTGCCCACTTCATCGGGGGCCTTCTTGGAGTGCTCTCCAGTCAAAGTATCCATGCGCGCATCGGGAACAGAGTCACGCTCGCGGCCGGCTACCTGCTCCTCCTCCTGGGTAGCGTAGGTTTCGCTTGGGCCCCGACGCTGCTTCTTGCCATTACGGCTTCAGCTGCGGCCGGTTTAGGGTTTGGGGCATTGGATTATGCCTTCAGTCATCTGTTTGCCGTGGCTTTTGGTTCCGGTTCTGGAAAGATGCTGAATCTTCTTCACGGCTTTTTCGGCGTCGGGGCTATCCTTGCCCCTCTTGCGGTTGCCCTCTTTGGTCCCGAACACTACCCGGCGTACTTCACGGGCTTTGCCCTTCTTACCCTCATCACCGCCCTGGGAGTCCAGGGAGTGAGGTCATTCCCCACCCAAGGCTCCGCGGCACGGGAGACCCCCGCAAGCGCACCAGGGACGGGATTATCCATGGCGGCAGGCAAACGATTCTACTTCATGGTTGGATTCGCCGGAATGATCGGTGTCTTCGTTTTCCACGTCGCAGTGGGAAGCGGAATAGGAAGCTGGGAAGCAACCTACCTGACCCTCAGCGGGATCAGTGTCGAGCAGGCGGCCGCGGCAACGTCTCTGTTCTGGTTGAGCATGACTGCAAGTCGTTTCGTTCTGGCCGCAGCGATTAAGCGACTGCGTCCGGGAACGGTTGTGACCCTCAGTTGCACACTCATGACGATTGGTTCAGCTGTCGCCTTCATCCCTGGCTTCGCGGTTGTAGGTCTGGCTCTGGCGGGGTTCGCGATCGGGCCAATTTTTCCGACTGCCTTGGCCTGGGCAAACCAGCTCTTCGGTGGACGATCCTGGGTGAGCGGATCACTGATCGCCATTTCCATGATCGGCGGCATCGCGTTTCCTCCTCTACTCGGCGCCACAGTCACGGCAGATGCTGACCAGGCCCCGTTCCCGTTGGCACTTGCCGGACTCTCGCTGCTCTGTGTGCTGGCATGTATAGCAATAGGCGCCATGCGCATTCTTCAGCGCCGCTCAGACACGAATACAGACCAGGACCAAGAGGTTCCGGCACTCGCGCGTCGCTGATACCCGCAGCGATAGCGGACGTATGGCGACTGAGATTTGGAGGACCAACCAGATGGCTTTCGACTTCGATCGGCCACCGAGGCACCCGGACGCGCTGCCGGACAAACCCTGGCAGACACCAACCACCCGATACGTCAATCCGATGTTCCAGGAGGAAAGCTTTGCACTTACCTCCGACTGGACGATGCATGCCGACGACACCGTCAGTGGCCAACTCCATCGGTTTTCAGATGAAGACCAAGATCTGGCATATGAACTTGAGCGCGAAATGTACAGGTATGGCCTCGGATGGATGATGGGTCCGGACAGACGACTCATCACCGTGATCGGACCTGAGAGTTGTCGGGCAGGAGAACCTGTCCCCGAGCGGCTCTTCCCCCACTTAACGGCAAAAGTAGCGTGCCGGGCGACGGCTTTTTTGAATCAACAAGCGCTCAACCAACCGCGTAGAGAATCTTCGTAGAGAGAGGCCCGCGGCGAAGGGTACCTCACGGGCCTGAGGATAAATCGAACCCAAAAAAACCGGACGAACGGCTTGGTATTCGCGTAGGCTGCTGGTTATTCCCGATGTGAGAGGAAGCTAGAGGTTGTGTCCATGCCGAGGATGACACTTCCTGACAGCTGTTAGGAGGCGTTGCCTCAAATTTGTGACCGGTTTCCCTTTATTCCATGGATGGTCATTTTTTTGCTCGAGCGTTACCTCATAGTCGATTTTCAAGGAAAAGGATGCACGATGAACCCTCCTCCTATTCACGGTGAGACGACCCACTTCAGCCAGACACCAACGCTGGAGATCGTCTACGCCGCAGATGATCACTACGTTGTGCCACTAGTTGCAGCAATCTCGGCACTGGTTGAATCCCAGAAGTCCGAACCGTACGAAATGCGCGTGACAGTACTTGCCAACCAAATGTCGCCGAGCAACGTCGAGCTGATAGAGAACCTGCGGACTCTGGGCCTAAGCTCGGAGAACCTGCGTGTCCTCGATATATCCGACCGGATACCTGAAGGGCTGCCTTCTCGGTCTCCTCACAACACATACATTTCCCAGACGGCGTACGCCCGCTTCCTAGCGCCGCAGCTCGCGCAGGGGTCTTCTGATCGCATCCTTTATCTAGACGCTGACACGCTTGTGAAAGGCTCTCTCGAACCCCTGCTGACGCTTCCGCTGGGAGGTCGGCCAGCTGCCGCCGTATGCGATCGGATCATCGAGACGGTCTCCCATCCACAGGGATTACCGAATTGGCGGGACCTTGGATTAGCCCCAGACGCTCCCTATTTCAACTCTGGCGTTTTGCTGATGGACTGTCAGCTCTGGCGGGATGAACAGATAGCAGAACGGTTGTATGCCTACTGCTTTGGTCGCGGCGACGATCTTGAGCTGTTCGATCAGGAAGCGCTGAACGCTGTTCTTGGACGAGAGATTGTCGCTCTCGACCCTGAATACAACATGTTCACAAACCACCTCTGCAATGAAACGGTGCCTGGAGAGGCACCCCTGCAGCGCGATCCTTTGAGCCCGGAAGATATTGCATCCGCACGCATCGTTCACTACATCGGACACCTCAAGCCATGGAAGCCCGGTGACACCGCTTCGATTGAGACCGACATGTTCTTTGAGGCACTGGATCGGACTTCATTGTCCGGATGGCGCCCAACAAATGTTGTCACTAGCAGCGCCGGACATGAGTGACACCCACCGGCTCGGCGGTAAGCGGGCAACCTTAGACAGAGTGAGTGTTGTAGTGCCTTGCTTCAATGAGGAGGCTGTCATTAAGTTGTTTCACCAACGCTTGATTGCAGTCCTGAGTTCTCACTTTGGATTGGGCTACGAAGTCATCTATGTCGACGACGGGAGCAAGGATTCCACCTGGATGATCCTTCGTTCCTTGGCGCTGAATGATGAACGTATCCGAGTCGTGCGCTTGTCGCGAAACTTCGGCCACCAGAACGCATTGATTGCTGGACTGTCCCATGCCGTCGGCAACCCGGTCATAAGCATCGACAGCGACCTGCAAGATCCTCCCGAACTGATCCCGGCTCTCGTGGACGAGTGGCAAAAGGGCAGCAAAGTTGTTAGCGCCCAGAGGAATGAACGTCAGGGGGAGACCTGGTTCAAGAGGTCAAGCGCCGCCTTGTATTACCGCCTCCTGAACCAGATCTCGAACGTCCCGATCACCGTGGACTGCGGTGACTTCAGGCTCATGGACGCTGAGGTGGTCTCCGAGTTGTATGGGGCGGCTGAGGCGGACCCATACATCCGGGGGCTCATCGGCTGGCTGGGGTTCCAGGAGTGCGTGATCAGGTATGACCGGGACCGTCGGGCATCGGGAAGCACGAAATACACGCTCTTCCGTATGTTGGCCTTGGCGAAACAAGGACTCATGAATTCATCCTCGCTTGCGCCCAAGGTACCCGGGCTATTTGCGATCGTTGCCGTGGTGGGTTTTTGCGCTGCTCTGGCAACGAAATCAAAAACAGTTGCCGGCTTTTGGGGGACGGTCTTCGCTAATTCTGTTCTCTTTTCCGTGCTGGGCCAGTATATGGAATCGATACTCCGGCTCTCCGGTAATAAGCCCGCCTTCGTTGTATCGGAGGTATTCAGCGTTTCAAATACCCTGCTCGCGCCCATTGGAGTGGGAGCTCAGACAGAACTAGGAGATTCGGTATGACTGAAATTCATGTGCCACGAGACTTACAGGCGCGACCAATCATCATCGGCGCCGGCGCTACCGGTCTCAGCGCTGCCTACCAGATGGCAAAGATGAATCTGAATCCGATCGTCTTTGAAGCGACTCCAACGGTGGGCGGTCTGGCTGGCGATTTCGATCTCGCCGAGGGAAAAGTCGAGAAGTTCTATCACCACTGGTTCGGCTCGGACAACGAAGTATTCGACCTGGTGCGTGAACTAGGCCTCGGAGATTCAATCGTGCGACGTGCCACTTCAACAGGCATGTACTACTCGAACCAGATTTTCAAGCTCTCGAGCCCTCTAGACCTGCTCCGTTACTCACCCCTGAAGCCGTTCGATCGTCTCCGGCTGGGCCTAATGTCTCTGGAAGCACGCAGAGTGAAAGATTGGCGGGGCATTGAACACCTCACGGCGAAGGAATGGCTGATCAATCTCGGCGGCCAGCGGGTCTACGACCAAGTCTGGGAACCCCTTTTGAAGGGCAAGTTTGGCAGTTTTGCCGATCAAGTGGGAGCTTCCTGGATGTGGACGAAGCTTCATCTTCGAGGCGGAAGCAGAGGGAAAAACCAGAAGGAGGAGCTCTTCTACCTCGTCGGCGGGTCCGGCAACTTCATGGAGACACTGGCCCGGTCCGCTTCAGGTCTCGGAGCCGAGATCCGGACAGGCGCTGCAGTTGATCAGATAGTCGTCGAGAGCGGAAAAGCCGTAGGAGTCATTTCTCAGGGGACCTTCCATGCTGCGAGTTCGGTGCTCACGACCGTCGCTCCCGGGCTGGTGGCCGGGATGCTTCGTGACAACGACGACGAACCCATCCTTGCCAAGCAGGTCCGAGAACTGAACGAAGTGCAGTACCTCGCTAACGTTTGCGTTACCCTGCTGGTCACCGAGTCACTCTCGAGTACCTATTGGTTGAATGTTGCAGATCCCGAATTTCCCTACGTGGGCGTCATCGAACACACAAATATGTACGAGGATCCGAAGTGGGGATCGACGAAGATCGTCTATCTTTCAAAATATCTTCCCGTCGATGACCCCATGTACACCATGAGCGACCAAGACCTTATTAACTTCAGCATTCCTCACTTGCAGAAGATGTTCCCTCATTTCAGCGCCGACAAGATCGTGGGTTCCCACGTTTGGCGCGCAGAACATGCACAGCCGATCATCACGCCGAACTACTCAAGGATCAAACCCGCGCAGATATCCTCCGTCACGAACCTTTTCATGGCCTCAATGGCGCACATTTTTCCCGAGGACAGGGGAGTCAACTACGCCCTGAAGCAGGGGAGAGAACTCGGTCACCTCGTCGGTGAGCGCCTGTTAGTCTCTGACGATCTGGCGGGAGCTCAGTATGTCTGAGCTTGTATCTTCTAACCAGGTTCCAACAATGGAACAAGACGAAGTGCTGCGTCTCTGGGCCGAACACATCAGCAAGGGTCAAACAACGCTTATAGGTGCCTTTGGATTCGGAAATGACCGAGCGCACTCAGCTCAAGGGGCGTGGATCACCCTCAGCAGTGGGCGCCGGATACTGGATTTCACCGGGGGTATCGGGGTCCTGAACCACGGCCACAACCATCCGAAGATTTTGAACGCGCGCATCGACTACCAGCGCAGAAACCGCATGGAAGTTCATAAGAACTTCTTCTCGCCTTATGCTGCCGCGCTGGCAAAAAACTGGTCAGATCTGATGCCTGAAGATTTGGAGGTCTCCTATTTCCCGAGTTCAGGCGCAGAAGCGGTAGAGGGCGCCGTGAAGTTGGCTTATAAATACCATGCAGGGCGGCGTGGGACGATCCTGAGGAGCAACATCGCGTTCCATGGCAAGTTGCTCGGGGCCGGAGGGCTCACGGCTTCGCCGGAGCTGAACTTCAGCTTTCCGACCATACCCGGCATCGACGAATTCATGTTCGGTGACCTGGAGTCGGTCAAGCGGGCCGTTGCTCGTCATGACCACCAGGACGGATCCTCTGATGTTTATGCCATCATTATCGAGCCTTTCAGCGCTTCTACCCTTCGTGCGTGTTCGGAGGAATTCCTTAGGGGATTGATGCAGCTGTGCCGCTCGCTGAACATCGTCTTGATCTTCGACGAGGTGTATACCGGTTGGGGAAAAACAGGTAGCCTCTTCTACTTCATGCGGCACGAGGGTCTTGTGCCGGATATTGTGACGACTTCCAAATCCTTCGGCGGAGGTAAGTCCTCAATTTCCGGATTCATCTCCCGACGGAAGATTTTCGAAGGCGCATACCGAACCTCCGCTGATGCAACGTTGCACAGCACGACGTATTTCGGATTCGGCGAGGAAGCTGCCACTGCCCTTGCTGCCATGGAGATAGCGGTTGATGAACGCTTTGCAGAACGTGCGCTGGATCTCGGCGCGGCTCTTCAACAGGGTTTGGAACATCTTTGCGCCACATACCCCGACTTCTTCATAGAGCATCGCGGAGCCGGCGCCCTCAGAGGTGTTCGGGTGGCCCCGGCTGGGGAAGCGTTCTTCAAGATGCTCGCAGTTTTGCCAGGTCCCTGGCATGCCGATGCGCAGTTTGCACAAAAGCTGGCCGTCGGAGCGGTGATCTCGCGCCTGTATGACGAGCATGGAATCCTGACATATTTTGCTTCCAACGAGCCGATCCTGCTCATCGCATCTCCACCGTTGATTTGCGAGGTGTCAGACGTAGAAGCATTTCTGGTTGCGCTCGAGGAATGTGCACAGTACGGACTGCCCAAAATGGTGTCCGATTTCTGTCTGAAAGCCATTAAGAGGTGAGGGCCTCAAGATTGACGAACGCCCTAGCAGAACGCGCCATTCGGCTCCATCTGGCGGACAGTCTAGGAGGACTCCCACAAGTCGAATTGGAAAGGATCAGAAGAGAGTTTCTGGGACAGCTCTCCAGTTTCCAGTATCCCTATCGGATAGCTTTCACCGCTCTTTTGCTTCTCCCTCCAAGTGTGCGCAGCGAACGGAGGCACGCTCAGTTACCGGTAGCAGGAGATCTGATCCGAACCATCCCGCTAGGAGGAACGGCCATAAACGTACTGCGCAGCCTTCTGACGGTCATCGCGCTTGACGGACACGTCAGGGCGTAATGACCAAGAAACGGAGAGGTAGCCTCATGGGTGACGTAATTGAATGTGAATCGCTTGTAATCGGTTCTGGCGCAGGCGGAGGGGTAGCCGCTGAGGCTCTCGCTTTAGCCGGTGAACGTCCGGTGGTGCTGGAAGAAGGACCGCGTTTTGAGGTTGAGGACATCGTCCGGCTGACCAGCTCGGAAGCCCTTCAAACACTCTATCGGCGGGCTGGTCTTCAACCTGTCTTCGGAACTCCCAAGGTAGTTTACGGAGAAGGCCGTTGCGTCGGAGGAAGCACGGTAGTCAATGGTGGACTGCTTTGGTTTCCCAGCGATTGGCGAACACAAAGATGGGAGGAGTCCAGGGGCCCAGATCTTCCCTCACACCAAACACTCACGAAACATGCCACAACGATCGCGTCCAATCTATCCATGCGGGTCCAGGGAGACGAAGGCGGAAATCTCGACTCGAGGCTGATGAGGGCCGGAGCACTTGAGCTCGGCCTGAGGTGGCAGCATCCGCAGCGCGTGGTCACCAACTGCGTGCACGCGAACAGGTGCACCATGGGCTGCCCTACTGGCGCCAAACGCACCGTACTCGATACCTATCTCCCCAACGCCGAAAGACTCGGGGCACTGGTTGTCGCCAACGCAAGAGCCAACAAGCTCGTGACAAAAAATGGACGAGTTGTAGAAGTCCAGGCGACAGTCAACGGGCGGCAGACGGCCTACAAGCCCTCCAAAGTGATCTTGGCAGCCGGCGCCATCGGTAGCCCCGAACTGCTGCTCCGAAGCGGAATTTGGCCAGGACACCATCGACCCAAGATGTCCTGGCACGCAAACATTCGGTTTATAGCCCGATTCGCCGACGAAGTATTCGCTGAAGACGGAACTATTTTCACGACACAAATAAATGAATACGAAAAACAGGGAATTTACCTCATGCCCGCGAATTCGTCGCCCGGTATCCTGGCTGGATTCCTCCAGGTACATGGACCGAAAGCCGTGCGAGAGTATCTCGCAGCCCCTGAGAAATACGCGGTGTTCACAGCTCAAGTGGAGATGCAAGGAAAAATTAGCATCAGCACCGTGCCGACACTGGGTAGGCTGATGACCCATGCGCTCACTGCGGCGGACGAAATAGCGCTGCGCTTTGCCTCGGAACGAATGACCTCGGTGCTTTTCGCAAGCGGAGCTGATCGCATATACCCCCCAGTTAACGGTCACGGGCCCCTTACCAAAATGCATGAGGCAGCAGACTTTGCAAAAACAAAACCTATCGATGAATGGCAGCTACTGAGCGTTCACGGCATGGCATCGTGCCCAATGGGCGACCCGTACCGCGGGGGAATCGTCGATCGTGGAGGCCGCATACCAACAGTTGATAACCTCCATATTGTCGACGCCAGCGTACTTCCTGGAGCATCCGGGATCAGCCCCCAAGGCTCAATAATGGCGTTTGCGCACACAATAATGGGTGACGTACTTGAGTAGAAAAAGACTTCGAACCAGCTATCCACAAGTGGAGTTTTCTACAGTTTGACGTTACCTCATTTTGGCCGGCAGGGCCGCTCAATGCGCTAAGGAAGGTGAGGGTCCATTGGAGACTCAAGTCAACCAACCATGGCGGCTCGATGCGCAGCCAAGCAGCTTCGGAGTCAAGGCAAGACTCTGAAGGACCCGGCAGGCACCCTGACGTCTTTCATCCCGGACTCGAACGCTCAATTGAAGAAAAACAACTACCGTTCAGCCGCCAGCCGGGGGAGTCCCGAAGGCCAGTTCTGAACGCCGTTTGAGATGCGTCTTTTGGCAGGGCAGGGCTCGCCGCGGCCGCGGCCAACAACCGCCACGGCGGGAGGCCGGGGGTAGAGGACCGCTGCGCGGAAAAGTAGCGCTAAGCATCAAAAATAGCCAAAGTTGGAGCGGCTTTCCCTTACCGCGATGGGAATTCGTAGGGCGACGAGAGCTGCCCCGGTTCCCATCCACTGAGAGTCTCCTTCAAGAAGAAACAGGATGGTCGCAATAGACAAGGACGACGGTGACGGCGCGCTGCCGGATACGGCGTTTTGATCTAGCTTCGGTAGGGTGAAACAAGGCGGTTACCCGGTTTAACGAGAACCGGTAAGCCGGGATGCTTTCGAGGACGTGCCGAAGCGGCAGTCAAAATTTGGGGGATGCGCGAATGTCACTGCTCGACGCCGAAGATACGCACGCACCGTCTGCCGGGCCCTCTCGTGAGGCCGTGCCGGACCCCAGCCCGGACCGGACCGGCCGGAGGTGGGGCTGGACGGGCCGCCGGTCGTGGCGCCTCCCGGCCTTGCTTCCGCTCGCGACCCGGCTGACTGCGCCGTTGGCCCTTGCCGGGGTGGTGGCCCTGGTGGCCATCTGGCTCGGCGTCTGGTCAAAGCAGGGTCTTGACTTCAGCGTCTATTGGCACGGCGGCAAGATCCTCAATGAGGCTGGCCCGGAGTCGGACCTCTACGGATCCTCCGTTGCCTGGGCCGGCGGGCCGGGATTGCCGTTCACCTACCCGCCGTTCGCCGCGTTGCTCTTCAGCCTGCTGGCCCTGCTGCCGGAGAAGTTCGCCCTGAACCTCTTCAACGCCGCGGGTGCCGTCGTGGCGGTCTGGGTTGCCGTGCGCGCAGTCCGCTACTGGACCGCCAAGTCGGACTGGCGCAGCACGTTCCGCTCCACGGGCACCCGCTGGGCTGCCCTCCTGCTGGTCCTGGCCGTGCTGAACCTGGGCCCGTGGCGCGAGACCCTGGCGTTCGGCCAGATCAACATCCTGCTGATGGGCCTGATAGCCGGGGACCTGCTGGCCCGGAACCCGCGCTGGACCCGGGGCGTGCCCGGCAGCGGCTTCCTGGTCGGCGTCGCGGCCGGCATCAAGCTCACACCTCTGGTCTTCGGACTCTACTTCCTGATGCGCAAGGACTGGCGCGGACTGCTGAACATGGCGGCCGGCTTCGTCTCCACCGTGCTGATCGGGTTCCTGCTGCGCCCCGCCGAATCCCTGCAGTTTTGGCTGGAAATCCTGCCGGACACCTCCCGGATCGGCGGCGCCGGCTACGTGGACAACCTGTCCATCAAAGGCACGCTGCTGCACTTCGGCGTCCCCGAGACCGCCACCGCCCCCTGGCTGGTGTTGAGCCTGCTCGTGGTGGCGCTGGCCGCCGTGATCATCAAGACCGCCGGCGACCAGGGCGCCCGGGTGGTCGCCATCTCGACGACGGCGCTCACCATGCTGCTGATCAGCCCGGTCTCCTGGTCGCATCACTGGGTCTGGGTCGCCGCCGTGCTGCCCGCCTTCGCCTGGACCCTGCGCGAGACGCCGGAACGCTACCGGATCACGCGCTTGCTCATGGGCGGGGTGCTCGGCATCTCCGTGCTGGTGTTCCTGTTCTCCCCCAAGACCATCGGTGCCGCCTTGGGCGCGGAGAACCTGGACATCCAGACGCCTGGGCTCTGGATCATGGCCTCGAGCGCCGGCGTCTTCTGCGCCCTGGCCATCCTGGTGTGCTGGCTGGTGGTGCTGCGGCGCGGGTCCCTGGCACCCGCCTTCCACCTCCACAGGGACAGCACCTCGGACAAGGCAGCGCCGGCCAAAATATAGAGGTCCCGCGGCAGGGCGCCAGGCTGATCCGCATAGTCTCGCTAACCATTCGGCGCCGCCGGCGCCGCAGTCCCGGCCCAGCGCAGGACTGCCCTCGTGACCGACGTCGGCCGGCTAACTGAAATCGGTGCGCTTCTTCACCCCCATCCTTCGCGACCGGGGACTGTTCCGGAACGCTTCCGCGGGCAGGACGCCGCGCGGGCATTTTGGCCTCGCGCGGCCCGCGAATGTTTGGAGTCGGTGGGCTAGCAAGACCAGCTAGGAAGGGCAAGCACTTCAGCCATCAGGAGGAGCCCGGTGACGCTGGCGGACGATCTCGAACCGGCCGTATTGCGGGAGGTCTTCGGCCAATAGCAGTCCCTCAACAAGAGTACGTCCGCGATTGGCTGACCTCTTCGGAGTTTGGCTGGGACAGGCCCTCGGACACGCCGTCGCCAGTGCTTACGGCCGAAGCTGTGGAGCGCACCAGGGTCCTATGCGTGGGAGGCTTTTGAGAAGCTCAGGGAACGTGCTTTCGCTAGCGGCCTGTTGATGTTGGGCAGGGTTTAGTTTCTGATGGCTGTGGCGGGATTTTGGCGGCTGGCTACCCATGCGGGGTAGAGGGAGCTGATGAGTCCAGCGCAGATTGCGGCACTTAAGCCGATGAGGGGGAGGCTGCTGGCCAGGACGGGGGTCCATCCTTGTGCGGTGGCGCCCAGGAGTGTTCCGGCGATGCCTAGGGCGACGCCGATGGCGCCGCCCATCGATGAGATTAGGAGGCCTTCGATGATGAAGAGACGTCCGATGAATCCCCTGCTGGCTCCGATGGCTCGGAGGAGTGCGATTTCTGATGTTCGAGATTGGACTGTGAGGTACATGACGGTGGCTGCGCTGGCGGCGGTCAGGGCGAGGAGCACTGATGAGAGAATTCCAACGAATATGCCGAGGTCATTGGATACCCCGTACCTGAGTGTGTCCAGATCGGCAACGGTTTGTGTCTTGATGCTCCCCGGGCTTGCGGGGTTGAGGGTGATGGGCACGGCGCGCGCGACGGCGGCGGGGAATCCCATGTCGGTTCGTATGATGATGGATAGCTGAACGTCAGCGTGGTTGACCAATGGCCCTGGGCTAACGACGACGGAGTTTTCGAGCTGTTCAAAGCGGTCGTTTACCTGAAATGTGCCTACCACCGGCACGCGTGCCCCGTCTATCCAGATGGCGTATCCGGGGCTTAGGGCTGTTTCGTCCTGAACCGGCAGCCCCAGCGCTGTTGCAGCGTTTTTTGAGATCAGTGCGACGGGTCCCACGGAGGGATCGTCCAGTAACTGGGCGCTGGTGGCGGGTGTGATTTTGGTGGTTGCGAGGTCCATTAGGGATCTCGAGGCGCTGGCAAGTCCTATGGCTTGACGCGGTTCTTGGCCTGTGGGGTGCAACCGGGAAATCCAGGTGTCCGAGGGGTCGACCGTGGCAAGGAATCCGGCGCCGGCAACATGGGGAAGGTCGTTGAGTTTTTGCAGGTCCTGGCTAAGCAGCTCACTGGCCGGGTTGAGGAGACTTGCCGGATTATCGAGGTCCACGCGGACTTCATCGAGGGCGGCAGCGGTCAGGCGGCTGCTGATTTGGGCTGATGCGGTTTCGCTGAGTCCAGCCGAGGTCACGAGCCCGCCGATGCCGAGCGCGAACGCCACCATCAGCAACAGAGTGCGGACTCCGCGTGTTGAAAGTGCCGATACTGCCGCGAGAACGTCATCGATCAGGCAGCGCCAGGGGCCTAAGCGTCCGGGTTTTTGATCGAAAGCGGTGTGATTTCCTTGTCGGGCTATCGGTGCTGTTGGCCCGTCAACGGTGGTAGCGGCGTCCTGGACAATTCTTCCGTCCAGGACGCTTATCCGACGAGTGGCTGCGGCGGCAACGTCCATGTCGTGGGTGATGATCACCACTGTTGCGCCTGACCGGTGGAGCGCGAGAAGGTGTTCAACGACTTTTTGGCTGTTTTCTGAATCGAGATTCCCTGTTGGTTCATCGGCAAGGATCAGCGCCGGTGAGGTTGCAATCGCACGAGCTATGGCGACGCGCTGCCGTTCACCTCCTGAGAGCAGCTTTGCCCGTGCCATTGTTTTTGCTTCCAGTCCAAGCTGTGCGAGGGCGTCGGCGGCGAGCTGGGCACGTTCCCGGATGGGGACCCGTTGGACCCGCAGCCCCATCGCGGTGTTGGAGAGGACAGATTCGTCTCCCAGCACGTGTGAGGATTGAAAAATGAACCCGAAAGCTGCCGAGCGGAGGTGATTGAGCTCCTTCTCGTTCATGGCACCTGAGTCCAGGCCCAGAACGTGGTACTCGCCTCCGGTAGGAGTATCCAGTAATCCGAGGATGTTCAGGAGGGTGGATTTTCCGGATCCCGAAGGGCCAACGATGGCAACGAACTCTCCGGGATAGATGTCAATAGAGATCCCGTCAAGGGTGGGGGCGTTGTTCCCGGCATAACGCCGGGAAACTTTCTTCAACGACAACAGTGGTGAGTCCGCATCCGGGTGCCGGACATCCTCAGCGGCTCGGTCAAGCAGGGTCATCGCTAGGACACCTTAACCTGATCCCCCGGGTGCAGGTCGGCGCTGATCGCGGCGAAGCCTCCACCGGTCCGCAGGACTTTGACGTCAATTCGCTCCTCCAGGGTCGCAGGGGCCGGTGAGGAACTACCGGAATCTGTGGTTTCAGCGCTTCCCCGCCTGATGACATAGTGTCCACTGGCGTCCTCGCGTACAGCGATCAACGGAACGGAGAGGGACGCCTCGACATGACCGACAGTGACAATGGTCGCGGCCTGGCCGACCGGCAGGGCCAGATCTCCGCCCTCGGCGGGAGCCAGCGAGATGGCCTTTCCCGGCTTGATTCCTTCTTTTGCTGCTTGAAAGGCCCCGATGGTTGCCACGGTTGCCAGGAACTCCTTGGAATCCAGCCGGACGGTGAGTTTCTGGCCGGTTTGAAGAAGGTCGGCCTGTGCTACTTCGGCAATGAACTCCACGTAGCTGGGAGTCGCGCGTACCGTGAGGAGTGGGGTGTCAGCATTGAGTTCGGCCCCTACCAGCGCGGAAGTGGCAACCACTCCACCCCCGGCCGGCATCAAAAGAAGCTGCCGGAACGGAATATATGGGCTCTTGGCCGTGGACGCTGCCTGCCCAGCCTTCGCCGCGGCCCCGCCGGTCCTGGCGTCCGGTCCGTCGGCTGCGGAACCTTGGGGTGCAGCAGGGAGTTCGGGCAAGGCAAAGCCCGCTGTGGTAAAGAGATGCTTCACAGCATTCATCGTGAGATGGTCCACGACGCTGCTCAGCTCGACAAGATAACCGAGGCTCGCGAGTGCCGTTTGCAGAGCCAGGACATCATCCCCCTCGTCTTTAAGGGAAACATCGCGGTACAGGGGCAGCGGGCCCGGCAGGAAAAAATATGGCCGGCCGGACACCACACCCGCGAGGGTGCCCGCTTCCACACGGGCCCCAACTGCCAACGTTTGCCGCACGACAACATTTGGCCCGGTATCGGAGGTCACCACAACACTGACGTCTGTTCCCGGCTGAACCCGGCCGGTAAACGTCACCCGGTCATCGACAGCTTTGGTCTCAACCGCTGACCAAACATCGATGGCCTGCTGCGCAGATTGAATAGCATCTCGCGTAGGCCTCTCAATGAAACGCCCGGCAAGAAAAGCTGCCGCCAGAAGCGACAACACAATCACGGTGACAACGGCCACGCGCAGGGGATAGGCGACCCGCCGGAACCGGAATTTCTGATCATTGCTGTCCAACGATCCGGACTCCATTTTACTGATGGGTCGCAAGATACTTTTCTGCCTTCGCAACATATTCCAGATTCTTGGACTTTTGTTCGTTCAGCATTGCCTGTTTCCCTTTAATCAAGGGAACCTGGTAACCGGCCTCAATGTCGCCCAACTTCTGGGTAAGAGCCGTCTCTTCGTTACACGTCGCCTCCTTCACAGCAATGCGGATCTCCTCCTCCTTCTCCGCCGGTGACGGATTGTTCGGATCCGCCATGCTGCGAGTGAGGTCCCTTGTCTGCTGGCTGGACCATGCGTCCTCTTCGGGAGGGGCTATCAGCCCGACGTTCTTCAAGCACTGCCACCACTCGTCACGATGCGCTTTCCACTGCGGGTCCTTCTCAGCCAACTTGTGGGCTTCTATCTTGACCTGAAAGGTTGCTGGACGAGCGGCGATCTCATCCGGGGGAGTGAAGGGTTCAACTTCACTTGCGAGGGATCCTATGCACGAGCTCCTGGCTTCGACCCATGCGGGATCCAGCTCACGGTAGACGCCCGGGGGTTCCTCCGACGCGGCAGGCGCTTCATCTGCAGGAACTGACCCGAACCCGTACAGCCTGGCCCGCTCGACGTTCCACAGCCCGTAGTCGCGATCCTCGCTGAGTAGAGACTCAGGGGGGTTGGCATCGATGACCCCGAGTTTAGCCATACAGTTGGCGAAGGCGAGTTCACGGGCCCGGGAAATCGTAGCCCATCCGGCATCCGATATGTCGTATTCATCCAAAGGCATGATGATCGTGGAAGCCACTCGGTCTAACCTGGCGCGGCCCACCTCGTCCGACTCTTCGTTGCCGCCGACGCCACAGCCGGCAATCCACACAGTTGCCAGCGCAAGCGTTAACGCAGTCACGCGTTGGGAAATATTCAAAAGTCAAACCCATTTCTGTATTACTAATCGTCGCAAGCCACAGCGCCCTGGCGACCTGCGGAACATGTTCCTGAGTGAATCTCCGAAAGTCGCCGCTGGTAGGAACCGATACGTTCCTACCAGCGGCGACTATACGGCTAGCTACCAGCGTTGGTAGCTACTGATGTCGTCATCCCAGTTGTAACCCGGCTTCTGCCCGACACTCCTGAGGTCGTTGAAGTCAGCAGACGAAGTGAAGTGGAGGCCGAGCTTGTAGTCGTACTCAAAGAAGCGAACGTTATATCCGTAGTTCCGCACCGAGGTTGCTTGGTCGTCAATCCATCCCAGCGTGTATGGTGCGTTGTCGGCGCCGTACACTCCTCCCGTGTAGTTGACATCAGTATGAAGAACCGTTGCGTTTGCTCCGGGAGCAACAGTCAAAGTCAAGCCGGCGACGGCGACAAGACCCAACAGGGCCTTGGTAATTTTGTTCATGATTTCCCCGATATCTAGTCAGTGTGGATGAGCTGCATTCGACGAACGGCTGTTCGGAGAAGTGCTGCCTCACACAGACGGTAGCGGCCGCTCGGAAAAAAAACAATACGGTTGGCCGGTTTATCTGTAATCCAGTAAACCGTTCGCCCGGTATGATTCTGGCATGCGTGTCTTGGGGGACAAATTGGCAGGTTCATTTTCGGAGCAGGATCAACTACCGAGTGGCTGCTTCAGTGCTCCGATCGCGCGCGAGCTCGTCCACCGTCGGGCGATCGCGGAGGTCTTCCTGACCGGAATCCATTCCCCCGGCAACAGGACCTTCACGATCTGGGCACAATGGCCGCGATGGCATGTCTTTTATGGTTCCCAGCGTGACTGTTTTGACTCCGCGCTGGTCGTGGAAACTCTCCGCCAACTGACGGTCCTGGTAGCGCACACCCAGTTGGGAGTACCGCTGGACATGCAGTTCCTGATGCCGGAGATGTCCGTCTCCATGACTCCCGGCGCCACACAGGACCCGTTGCATCCTGCCGACGTGACCGCTGAAGTCCATGTTTCCGAGGTCAGGAGAACGGGCCAGGGAATCTCAGCCTTCCGCACCACTGCCGTCTTCTTCGTGAACGGGCACAAGATCGCTGAGGGAACAGCCAGAGCACGGATCGTTGATCCTGAAGCTTACAACCGGATCCGGTCCCGCCACCGGATCACCGAGGGTCACCAGGAAGTCCCGCCAGTCTCAGCGGACAGGGTTGGGCACACATCCGCCTGGAACGTGGTTCTGGGCGAGAGCGACGCCTCGGGCTGGTGGCCTTTGCGCGTCGATATTTCCAACCCGATCCTCTTCGATCATCCACTGGACCATGTCCCAGGCGTGCTGCTCATCGAAGCCGTACGGCAGGCACTGCGTCTGGCGGTAAAGGATCCGGGACTGGACTTCGCGACTCTTGAAGCACAGTTCACGTCCATTGCCGAGTTCACAGACGAAGCCAAGGTCGTGCTGGAAGCCCTGACGAACGGAGCGGAATCGACGACGGCAGTGGCAAGCATCCAAGCTAACGGAAAAGTTCTGATGCGTGCAGTCACCGGGACTACGCCGATGAAGCCGCCTTTACGCCGAGCGGACCAGCACTTTCAGTGGAAACCAGCCCGGACAGTGCCCGCGGGTCCTCGTGAGAATCTTCATCCGTGATCCCGGGCAGCAGGATGACCCACATCTCCTCAATCCGCTGCATGACGTCAGTCCTGCCTGTGAGCACCTCAGAGACCATCTGCACGCCTGTGAAGGAGGCCACGATGTAGCGGGCGAGAGCCGCCGGATCCACGGAGGACCGTACCTGCTTTTCCTTCTTGGCCCGATCGATCAGCTGCTCCATAGCAGCGATCCAATCCTCGTAGGGCCCTTGAACGGGGTGGCCGAATGTGGTCGCTTCCAGAGTGAGCCGGATGCCTGCCCTGACGACCGGCTCGTGGACGAGATTGAGTCCGAACGCGCGGCACATGAGGATCATGGTCGGCAGGGCAGGACGGTGCTCGGCCAAGATGCCTTCGCTCTCGGCCACGACGATCCGGTGCTGCTCCTCGATGACCGCTCTTGCCAGCTCTTCCTTGGACTGGAAGTGAAAGTACAGTGCACCCTTTGTCACCCCGGCCGCATCGGATACCTGAGTCAGACTGGCACTGCCATAACCGTGCTCCTCAAAGACTGCTGCCGCCCCGGCAATGATCGCCTCACGCGTTGCTATTGCACGATCCTGAAGGACCATAAATGAACCTCAACTCTGGTAATACGGCATGATTCCGGGATCTCGCTCACTCGCCGCCCGCAGCAAGCCGGCACGATGGCCGACGAAGGTCCTGCTGCTCGGAGCCACCGGTTTCATCGGAAGCCGGATACTCCAGGCGCTCCAGGCACGTGACGACAACCTTGTTTCGATCCTAGCAAGACGGTCAACCGGCCTGGTTTCTGAAGCTCTCCCCGGGTTTCATCTCGGGGACGTGACGGACAAGGAATCGGTTTCCCGTGCCGTTAGCCGCGCGGATGTCGTGATCAACGCTTCCTCATACGTCGGCAGCGAGCAGAGTCTTGCCAGACAGGTCAATCAGGAAGGAACCATGTCGGTCATCCGTGCCTGCGAAGATTCGCATGTCCGAAGGCTGATTCAGATCAGCACGACTGCTGTTTATGGTTCCGGTCCCCACAGGGCATTGTTGCCCTGGGAGGCACCATACCGTCCTGATTCTGCTGCCAGCCGAAGCCGGGCAGCAGCAGACAGGGCAGTGCTCTCCGCCGGCGGTATCGTCATCAGGCCCAACCTCATCCACGGGATCGGAGACCGCTGGTTCATCCCAGGTGCTGTGGATATGTTCAGGGCCCTCGGCACAGACATAGAAAACGGCAGGGCGAGGCTCTCGATGATTGATGTCGTGGACCTCGGCAGGCTCGTGGCTTCCCTCGCTGTAACCGCCTTTCCCGTGGCCGGGGCCTTCCACGCGACCGACCCGGTCCCGGTCACCCTGGCACGTCTTCTTGGGACCATCAGTCGGCACGTAAGGCCTCTTGATCTCGCAGGAAGCTCCTCGCTTGAAGAGGCCGTCCGCACTCTGGAACCGGCCGGATTCCGGCCTCATCAGGTACACATGCTCGGCATGGACCACCATTACGAAGCGCAGGACCTGTGGAACCTTAGCGGGCTGCAACCGAGTGGCTTTCACCTCACACCTGAGACTGCTGCCTGGTACAGGGCCGAAATGTCCGTTCGCCTTTCTGGCATGGTCGTCGTTCGTCCGTCGTGAAAACGTTCGTTCGTTTTACATGTTTGGGTACTGTCATTTTCCGAAGTCGTCTGCACCGAATATCCGAAGCCCTCTGCACTGCTCGTCCGTGATCGTGCTGAGTTCATTGATCTTCATAACGCGTTCGACCTGGGTGAAGAGCCGGTCGATGAGGCGGAAGTTGCCCCGGGTAATCCGCATATCGGGCACCCGGTACGCTTCGATGGACATCCATTGGGCGCGAGAAGGGGAAGCTCCGTGAACCCTTTTGCGGGTACCGGGCAATACATAGTGTGAGCACAGACAGCGACATCATCAGGCGGTCCCGGGACAGCCCCGCAGCTTTCGGGAGTTGTACGACAGACACGCGTCAATCATTTACAGGTATGCCGCCAGGCGCGCCGGGGACTTCGTGGCAGACGACGTCACATCGGAGACTTTCCTGGTCGCGTTCGAGCGGCTGGAAACCTTTGACCATGCCAGAGAAGATGCGCGGCCCTGGCTTTTTGGCATCGCGAACAACCTCCTGCGCCGGCACCATCGGGCCGAGGCCCGGACGCTTAAAACGCTGGCAAAGTCCGCCTCCCGGGAAGCGACAGAAGACAATGCCGACCGTATTGCCGCGCAGATCGACGCTGTGGCCGCAACAAGCCGCATTGCCCTCAACCTGAAAAGCATGCCCGCCATCGACCGGGAGACCCTGTTGCTCTATGCCTGGGCTGACCTGACGTACGAAGGCATCGCCGATGCGCTGGACGTCCCGGTAGGGACCATCCGCTCCCGCCTGAACCGCGCACGCAAGACGCTGCGCGACGCCCTGCGCCTGGAACAACTTGAAGAAACGGAGAACGATCATGGACGAATTGCAGCTGCTGCGCGAAATGCGTAGCGAGGTCGGCTCAGCGCCCCAAAGCACACTGGCACGGGGCCGCACCAAACTCATGGCCAGGATCGATTCGGCTTCCCGTCCCGGGGCAACGACCAGTACGCGCCCCCCGGCCACGGTGATCCCGATCCGCTTCCGGCGCCGTGTCCTGATCGCTTCGGCAGCGGCGGCTCTGCTCGTGGGCGGAATCGTAGTGGCAGACGTTGTCAGGCCCAGTGGTCCGGGAGCAACCGCCGAGGCAGCCGAAGTGTTGAACTCCGCCGCAGCCGCAACCATCACCACGTCCGACCCGCTCGTCGGACCTGGCCAATACCTGAAGATAGATACCACGGCCGTCTACGCCACGGGCGTCCTATTGGGGGACGACCCTGGAGGAGACCGCCGTACGGTGGAGTGGCTGGACAAGTCCTCCGACCATCTCTACATCCCCGCCGACCAGACAGCCGAATGGATCTGGAACCGCGAAGCCCGCATCCCAACGACGTTCTTCAGCGAGGAAGCCAAGGCAGAGGCGACCAAATACCAACAGTCCCATGCGGGCGAACCCAGCAGGGCGGGAGAACTGCTGCGGGCACCGGGGGGGAACTTCTACGGAGAACAGCGGCTGCTATTCGCCGGCATGCCCCTGGACGAGGGCGTGAAGAACCTGCCCCGCGACCCCCAGGCCCTCCTGGACATAATTCGTCAGCGAGGCAAGCAAGGCAGGCCGGAAGCCGAAACGCTAGAAGCCATCGCGGCCGCCCTGGGGACCGGAGTCGTCCCGGCAGACCTCCGCGCTGCACTGTACAAAGCGGCCGCGCTCATTCCCGGAGTCACCGTCGTAGACAGGCAAGCGAACCTTGACGGCAAGGTAGGCACAGCGATCGGGATCGAGCGTCCGGACAGAGAAACCCGGATGGACATCATTATTGATCCCGCCACCGGGCTGCTGATCGGAGAACGTGAGGTGACGCTGACAGCCGGCAAAACCTTCCCAGCCGGAACAGCGATCGAGTGGACCTCAGTACAGACCTCAGTGGTCAAATCAGCGCCATAACCATCCAAGCAACCGCGGGAAAAGGGCCGAGGCGGCCGACCACTCTTTGGGTGGCCGGCCGTCTCTCGCTATTCCTCTAACGGGATCGCAAAACCGCCACTCTAAGCTGCGATCAAACCGCCATTCTCGGTTAACAGTCACAGGTAGCGGCTGGCCGAAGTGGCGTCTCAGAA